>DOIX01000348.1 GCA_003511885.1 Cyanobacteria bacterium UBA11153 | reverse complement strand
TTGTTTTTGCCAAAGTTTTTACCCCCCCCACCCCCCTTTGTGAAGGGGGGGAGCAAGAATACAATCTGCATTTCTTCCCTCACGGGATGCTCGCCTTTTGCGATAACCTCTCTATGGAACTTCGTAAACTTTTAGGACTTCATCGCCATAGTGGTTAATTACTTTTACGGCTATTTTTCCTGGTTTTCCTTCTTTAGTTTGGGGTGGATCGAAGGGACGACTGATGGTAGAATAGAGTGTTAACCAAGCGGTTTCGTCAATGTCGGCTTTTAAGGCTCGTTTTAGTTTATCGTAGGGTTCATTTGCGCCAGTAAAATAAGCGTGGCGGACAAAGAAACTTTCTTCATTATAGTCGGTGTCGATAAACCAACAGGCGATATCATTTGTAGAGTTGCTGCGAATTTCTCCAGTTGTGGGGTCGTAGATATCTAATCCATTGAGTTTGACGATTAATTTACCATTCTCTTTGTTAATTTCGATATCTGGTTCGCCAAATACCATGAATAGATTAGCTGCGGCGGTTTTTTTCAGGAGTTCATCACCGAGGAGTAAGTCGGGGTTCATCCGCGTAATTAATACTTGTAATTTACCGTAGCGTTTTGATTCTTCAAAGACACTGGAGTCAAATGCAAAACCACAGACTATCAGTAAGTCATAACCTAAACCTTTAACTGCTTCTTTGGCTGCTTCTTTGATTTGCTCTGAACCGACAGTACCATATTCTGAACCGATGGAAATAGCGACTCGTTTTACTGTACCATCAGTTTCAGTATATTCGCCTGTGGCGTGTAACCAAGTACCGGGATGAGGTTCGAGGAAATCAAATTTAAGCCGTTGTTGTTTGATGGTATTTTGGATTCCGGCTTTACTGAGATTTTCGATAATTCTGATTTCAAATTCGTCGGATGCTTGTTGAATTCCAGCCTCTTCTGAATGGGGATGTGCTTCATCGGTGGAAAGTACGCGATGTGGGGAGAGACTTTCGACGGTAAATGGTCCTGTTACCCGCAATTTTTTACTATCTTCAAATGGTTGATCGTAAAGGATTTCGGTATCTGCGTGACGGGAAATTGATTCATCGATTTCTTTTTGGCGCTTTTGTCTTTTTTCCCACCATTTTATTAATAAGTCTTTTGCTTCCTCTGTCCATTTGGCTTCGGCTTCACGGGGGATTTCCCATTCCTCCCAGGATTTTTTCAGGATTTGGTTGAGTTGGGTGCGGATGGGTTCTAGTTGTTTCTCCCATTTGCTATGGATTGTGTCGATTTCTGGGTTATTAGCGATGGATTTTAGGGTGATGTGGGGGACTCTTTTATATACGAAGCCTTTGCGGATATCGTTTTCTGTTTTGATCCCCCCTTCGCCCCCCTTAGTAAGGGGGGTTTGATTAGTAATTCTTAACTCTTCGCCCCCCTTATTAATTCTACGCTCTTCGCCCCCCTTAGTAAGGGGGGTTGGGGGGATCTTTCCAGTAATTTCTGATTCTTTCTCAATACCTTCAGGAGAATCTGCTAATAGGTAATAGGGATATTTTGCTGACATTAACCTAGTTCTCGCGAGGGCTAATGCTACGCGGCTAGTATCAATTGTTATCCAACGTCTTCCCCATTGTTCCGCTACATAAGCTGTGGTTCCACTTCCGCAGGTGGGATCTATTACTAAGTCTCCTGGATCAGTTGTCATTAAGATGCAGCGTTCGATTACTTTTGGTAAGGTCTGAACTACATAAACCTTCTCTCCTCTTTGACCAGCAATAACTGTATCAGACCATAGGGTATTAATTGGGTATGCGGGGAAATCATCCATGAAACGCTTATATCCCAAAGAACTACGACGGGTTATGACTCTCCCTGCTTTTACCAGTCTGTACATACCCTGCAAATTTGTTTTGTAGGGCGCACAAAAATTTCTCCCTTCAACTTTTACGGAAAAATCTGGATTCCCTTGACTGGTAAAGTTATCAGCTCTAAATAGGCGAGATGATATTAGTATTTGATTAATATCTTCATCATCTGATTGCAGATTAAACTCTCGCCCATCAGATAATTGATATTTCCGATATTCGCCACTTCCTTGTCCCTTAAAACTCTTCTCCAAGTAAAGTTGCCTATATTTAATATTTGGTAAACTTTTACCATACCAAAGAAGATGATCTGCTACACCTGTTAATAGATTTGTGTAGTACCCGCTGGTCTTCGTGAAAGTTATATGCCCAGCCACATTCTCACTCCCAAAAACCTCATCCATCAAACACCTAACCAAATGAACATTCTCATCCCCAATCTGGACAAAAACACTACCAGTTTCAGTCAATAACTCCCGCGCTACTACCAACCTATCCCTTAAATAACTCAAATAAGAATGAATCCCTAACTCCCAAGTATCCCGAAAAGCCTTTACTTGTTCCGGTTGTCGCGTTACATCTCCACTGCTACCATCTTTCACATCTCGCTTGCGCGTGGAAACTTGCCAATTAGAGCCAAATTTTATCCCATAAGGTGGATCCAGGTAAATCATCTGAACTTTACCTTTTAATCCTTCTTTCTCGGCTAAGGAATTCATCACTAAGAGAGAATCACCGAGAATCATCCGGTTTGCCCATTTTACTCCATCTTTATGCTGATAGAAGTCAATTAGTTGGTCAAATTCTAAGCCGTTAAAGTCACTAAATAAACTGAGTTGTTGTACGGGTTGTTCTTTTTTAGATTGAGTGCGGAAGTCTTCAATAATGGCGTGGGGATGAATTTTTTCTTGGATGTAAATGGGTACGGCGGGAACTTCTAAGTCTTGATTGTCTTGTTCGTCTTTCCCTTGCCATACTAGTTGAGGATCTAAGGATGTATCGCGGGGATATCTGATGGTTTTGGGTGTTTTTTCTGCTTCTGTCACGAAATCGCGTAATTCTTCGGTGGGGATGTTGGTGCGTTTGTCTTGGTGTTTGAGGCTGTCTATTTGAGGGGGAGATTTGGGTGTTTTTTTCTTGGGCATAATTTAGGGGACTAGGGGCTAGGGGCTAGGAAGAAGGGGCGAGAATCTTGGTTTTTAGGTAAAACCGACTGAATAAATTATACTAATTTTAGTTCATTTTAATGGACTTGAGCTGTTAGCCGTATCATTGATTGAAACTCACATCTTGCGCCATTCTCAATAGCAGGGAGGCAGAGCCTCCCAAACCTCGTTCCCAGGTTAAACCTGGGAACGAGAATACCGAGGCTCCGCCTCTTATTTCAACCTAGGAACGAGAATACCGAAAATGCTAAACTGGTAGTAGTCATAGTTGAGGGCTGATGAACATAAATATAGTTTTCCCTGATGAGGTACTAGTTTATCTGGAGACGCAGGTAACGGAAGGTCATTACAATAGTATCAGCGAATATTTTTTGCATTTGGTAAAGCAAGATCAAAAACGTAAGGCACAAGCCAAGTTGGAATCGCTGTTACTTGAAGGAATCAATTCTGACGGAGTGGAAGTTACATCGAATTATTGGCAAAGTTTGCGGGAATCGGTTTATAGCCATTAGCAATTAGCCATTAGCAATTAGCCATTTACGAATTATATTCTCCCCATCCCAAGGATCGGTAATTTCCAGAAAATCCCAACGCCCTAATCCTTGGTGATTATTAACCGCAGGTATCCAAAGTTTTTGGGCTGTAGCGACTTTCGCTGCTTTATCTTTTCTGGCTTCTCCTGATACTTCGATAATTAAATTTAACAAGTCTTCACCTCCATCATTAATCCGGACTAGATAATCGGGTAAATAATGCTTCTGTCTGTCATTAATCGTGTAAGGAATTTGAAAGTTAAGTCCTTGATTTTTGACATAAACTACTACCTCATCCATGGTTTCTAAGGTTTGAGCCATTTTTGCTTCCCAATCGCTATCTAATACCACATGGGAAACATGACATTTCTCTGGATTGGTGGCATAAACGGGACGAGTTGTGTCAAAATCGAGATAGCGAGTCGAACCAAATGTATCGTAAGGTCGTAGAATTGGTTTGAGGGATTCTTGACTGCCGCCTGATGCGATTGCAGTATAAATCTTATCAGCTGCATCATGGGCTAATTCCATCAATAATAGTTCTTGAATAAATGTACCGGATTTACAGGTAACGCATTCTTGTAACCATTCTTTGGTGATTTTCAGGATTTGGGGAAATAACCAAGCTTGTACTTCCGCGTCAAAGTGATGGGTTGGGGTTTTCTCTGGTTTTTTCTCCCCATCGCTGCGGAAATACTTCTCTAGGGTGAGTTTAGCGAGGAGAAAAGCGACTTCTTGGACGCGGTGCGATCGCAATTCGGCTAAACTGTGGATGCTAGATTGCCCGACTATGGGTGCATTTTCGGTTTTGGTGGGTAAATCTGCTGTGGAAATGACATATTGAGAAGCTGGGCTAAATTTTGCTGTTAGTTTTTCTCTTCTAATTTCATAGCGATAACCAATTATTCTGGGAAAAGTAATCTCGCATTGATTCCTTTCTGCTAATGCTCTGACGCGAGTTGGCATTATTCCTATTTTAGGTTGTTTTCTCGCTCCAGCACAAGGAATAAAGGCAAAGGGAACCCCATAAACTTCGGCGTATTCTGGTTCATATTTGTCTTCTTCATTTGTCGCATAACTAATCCGTCGCAATCCTCTCCCTACCACTTGTTCGCATAATAACTGCGTACCAAATGCTCTCACACCTAAAATATGAGTGACAGTATGAGCATCCCATCCTTCTGTGAGCATGGATACGGAAACGACACAGCGGATTTGTTCGCCTAATTTTCCCACTTTCCCAACTGTATTTAGTACTTCCCGCAATAAGTCTTCATCACTAATTTTATCTGGATCTTGTCCCGGATATCTTTCTCGATATTCGGCTTTAAATTCGGCAATTTCCACAGCAGCGATTTTCTTAAATTCAGCGCTCATGGCTTCCCCAGATTCCAACTGTTCGCTATCCACTAAAATAGTATTTGGTTTAGCAGTCCATTTCCCATTTTCCACATTACTAAATAGAGGTAATTTTCCTGGAGATAAGACAGGCGTACCATCTTCATATTTTCTCTCCGTATCCCAACCTGCCACATAATCGTAAACCAGCTTAGAGACATTCGTATTATTGCAAACCACAATAAATACAGGTGGGGTAATTCCTCTCGCTTCAGCTTCGGGATTTTCCCGCCACAAAGCAAAAGCTTTTTGATAATTATCGTAAAGACTTTGTAATGCACCTTCTAACTCTTTCGGCAATTTCGGTTCAACTGTACTGGAGTTTTCCTCTTTATTTCCTCTCCCTTTTTTCGGTAAATAATCTCGAATTAGAGGCCAAATATTCCGATAAGTCGGTAATTCTCCCTTCATATTATCATCAGACACGGGAACGCGAGGAATTTTCACAATCCCCGATTCAATCGCATCAATTAGGGAAAAATCCGATACTACCCAAGGAAACAAATTACCTTCAGGATAACCCGAACCCTTTAAAAAGAATGGGGTAGCCGATAAATCATAAACTACCCTAATCCCCATTTTACTAGCAACTGCTTCCAATCCAGAAATCCATACCCTCGCTTCCTCATCTCGTTTCTCTGCTTCCTTCCTTTCCTCACCTTTCAATTTCACCTCATCCCCTCCCACCCGACGACGGTAACAGTGATGAGCTTCATCATTAATCACAATAATATTTTTCTTATTTCCCAATCCTTGACAAACTCGTCTCACCATTTGTCCAGGCGTTTCCGTAAAAGCGCTATCTTTCCCTTGATTAAGAATACTTTTCGTCAATTTACCTGCAGTTGTATGTTCCCGGAGTTTAAAAGCATGATAATTAGTAATGACAATCTTCGCCTTGGCCAATTCCGGCATTAAATCCGGCGGAATTAAGTCCATTTTTCGGTAATAATTATCCCCATCATTGGGCAAAAGTACCCGGAGGCGATCGCGAACCGTAATCCCAGGTGCTACAATCAAGAAGGCATCGCTAAATAAGCGGCTTTGCGGATTAGCAAGTTTATTTAGGGTATGCCAAGCAATCACCATGGACATGACCACAGTTTTCCCGCTACCTGTCGCCATTTTTGCCGCCATTCTAGATAACAGGGGATTAGCATCCTCATTAAAGCGACGCAAATCATTTTGAATCCAATTATCCCCGTATTTATTAGCAATTTCCGTAATATAAATCAGAGTTTCTAAAGCCTCAATTTGACAAAAATAGAGTCGTCGTTCCCGTTGGGAATTTTGCCAATAGTTTAGTAATCTTCTCGTGATAGAAGTCACCCCCAAATAACCACCCCTTCTCCACCAACTTACCTTCACCCGAATTTGGTTAATAAAATCATTGGGTTTGACTCTATCTTGCGTCCATTCACCAGTTAATTCTAGATCCAACTGCTGATTTTTTTTTCCTTTCTTCTTCGCTTGAGCGATGGGGATAAAATAATGACTAATCCGGCGCGATTCTTCAATATCACTGGTAATACCCTCATCATCAAAGCGAAAATGTCGTAAAGGTTCCTGAAACGCTGAATTGATGATAGGATTTTCAATAACAACTTGTTTCATTTGGTTCATGGTAGCTAGGTTATCCCAATCCAGACTATAACCTATTTTCTATACAATCGACTCGCTGTCAATTGTCAACTGTCCATTGCCAACTATCAACTATCAACTATCAAAGGATTAGAGAAAGCCCCATCCTCAACTAGGAGGTTCAAAAATGGATATAAGCAGGAACTTACTCAAGACTAGTTTAATCTTCCTTAGTTTTGGAGGGGTAATTGCGCTGTTTTTTGTTAAAAGTGAAATGGAAGAGAAAAAACTTAACCAGAATCCACCTCTCACCTCTCACCCCTCACCTCTCACCTCAGCCAATGAGGAGAAAAAACAGCCACGAAAGAAATTCTCTCCAAATTGGCTAGTCAGTTTTGACTCCCCATTTCCTTTAGCTGGGTTAATGATTGAGAATTCCACCACCTTTCGCGCCAAACCCATTCAGGAAGCATCATCAATTATGCCCATTCTGAATTTTGCGATCGCCAGTATCAGTTCTCACTTAATTGTAGATTTGAGCGATGCTAAAGTCTATAGTTATTGGGGAAATAAAAGAATCGGCACTTACCCAGTGGCAATTGGTCAAAAAGGTTGGGAGACACCCACTGGTAGTTTCCAAGTCGTCAAAAAAATACGGAACCCAGTTTGGGTACAACCCATTACCCAGAAACATATTCCCACTGGCAAAGATAATCCATTAGGAGATAGATGGATTGGCTTTTGGTCCGATGACAGACATGAAATCGGGTTTCACGGCACTCATGATGAGAAACTAGTAGGTCAACCAATTTCCCACGGTTGTTTGCGAATGCGAAATCGCGATATTCACTCATTATACGATCAAGTAACGATCGGGACACCAGTTATTGTGAGAAAATAAGGATTGATGGGGGGAATGGGGAAGATAAAATTTGATTAGCCATTAGCAATGATTCATGAGCCAACCAAAAACCAATAACCCATCGCAAACAACAAACAGCAAATAACTAATAATCTTTATCCTCAAGATTGCTGGCATAATCTTGGAGTAAGTTGCTCACCTGCTGAAATACGTCTTTGTCAGGGCGAAGAGCGCGGCGCTCTATGCCAAAATTTGGTCTATTTAGATTTTGAGCGATTGCGTCACTCACTTGTTGCGCAATCAAGTCTTGCAACTGCTCTTTCGCTTTCTCACGCTGGTATTTTGCCCCTTCTTCAGTCGTCGCATAGAGGGGTGGCAGTCGGTTAAGAGCATAAGCTGCAATATCGCCAACATCAAGGACGCGATCTTTTTTCGCTTCGATTTCCGCAATTTGGGATATCACTTCTGTGAGAACCAATTCCTCCATCACATTAATAAACTGCTTGCGAGGTACAGCCACCACCTCACCAGTCAAGAGTGCCCCCATCAAGCGATCCAATGCCATATATTCCTCAACAGAAAGCTCAGAAGCGGTATCGCAGATGCGCCCCACTTCTGCTTCCATCACTGGGGTTAAGTAACGATCTTGTAGAGCTTGTTCTACGATTTTTTCAATACTCATGGTCTTAAATTTCTCTTCCCAGCGAGCCCGATTATGAGGCTAATAAACTGTAAGTCTGCCACAAGTTCTCTTTTTTTTTAGAGACAACCAAGTCTGACAAAACTTCTATAACTCTAGCAAAACAAAAAGATCGTTTCACTCAAATCCTTGAAATCTCCAGGGCACGGGATCGACAGAAATCCCATTCACATAAAGTCCCCAGTGTAAGTGAGGGCCAGTAGAAGCACCTGTAGAACCTACTGTACCAATTCTCTGACCCGCTTGAACAAAATCTCCCTCTTTAACATCAATTCTGCTTAAATGGAGCATGATACTCAGGACACCTTGTCCGTGATCGATACCTACAGTATTCCCGTGAACTCGGAATCCTTCTCCAACTCTCCCCACTAGAGCAATTTTTCCGGCAGCGGGAGCGACAACTGGGGATCCAGTAGCTCCCGCATAGTCAACACCCCGATGGTAGTAATCTTGGGCGAAGACACCGTTGTAGTAGCGGCGGACACCGTAAATGGTGGAGACGGAAGCATTACTAGGTTTCAAAAATGCCCCACTCCAGAATTTTTCGGGGGTGACTAACTTTTTGAACTCACCAACTCGACGGAGTTCAATTTCTGTTGCCTCTTGGGAACCACTACCGGAAAGGCGGATACGTTGAGTAGGAAAGGAACGATTTGCCAGAGGTACGGCTAAAGTTTTTCTCTCACCATCACCAGTTACCTGGATTTGTAAGCTTCCTGATTTATCTAAAGGAGTAGTTGGTATAAATGCTCGATAACGATTGTTGCTAAGGGGAAATATGGGATAAGTTTGGTTTCCCATCGAAACAGTTGGCTGTGATTGGGTGGTATCAGTTTGAACTACTACCGATATGGTGTCACCTAACTGAAGTTTTTCTGGGGTGACTCGTACTTGTAAGGCTTGTGCTACTTTAGGACCAAGGATAATTCCTGCCACTACACTCATGAAGAGTGGGGCAGAAAGCCGCAGCTTAGGCAATAGAGTCGATTCCAGGCTCATAAAAATCCTCCATCGTGGGAAACTCCGTCTATACGATACCAGAGAGGAACATTTTGGGAGCAGTTTTTACTATCAAAACATTATAGAAGCTCTTCGCCACCGTCTTTGAAGCGGTGGATGAAAGCGATTCAAAGGATTTATAACTGATGAAGATTGTCCTCAAAGAATAACTCTTAGACATCTCCAGAAACTACATTTTCATCAGGGTAAGGTTTAAGATTGTTTTTTACCAGATGTCTACTCAAAAATATTCAAGGTATCTGAGTTAAGCGAAGCAACGGCACGACTACCGCCACCACCTGTTTCTGGCTTAATATAGGCGATAGCATGATACCAGATGGTAATGGGACTATCGGTATCGTCATGGAGACAAATACAATGTTGATCTTGCCAGCGCACTCTGCCTGTGAGCAACTCGTTAGTGACGAGTTTGATTTGGACAAGTGTTGCCTCTTTGATGAAGCGTTGAATTTGGCGGACACTGGGTAAACCTGTCTGGAATTCAGTCATAATCAATTTTGATGGAGGAGATATATACTTGTCACTTTGTTAATTTTATGGGAGGGCGCGCAATTTAAGATGGAAATCGCATTTACAAAGTATCACGGTCTAGGTAATGACTTCATTTTGATTGATAATCGGAGCGATCGCACGCCGATGGTGACATCAGCAGAAGCGATACAGTTATGTTCCCGCCATTTCGGTATTGGTGCTGATGGGGTAATTTTTGCCCTCCCGGGACAAGATGGTACTGACTATAGTATGCGAATTTTTAACTCGGATGGCTCGGAGCCGGAGATGTGCGGGAATGGCATTCGCTGTTTGGCTCAATTCCTGTCTGAGTTGGAGGGGGATAATGCCAAAACTGAATATCGCATTCATACTTTAGCAGGTGCGATTATCCCTAAACTGGTAGGGAACAGTCAAGTTAGGGTGGATATGGGTATGCCTCAGTTGATGGCTGCCCAAATTCCTACTACTTTGGCTCCGGCTGAGTCAAAGGTAGTTAATATCCCTTTGGAGGTGGCAGGAAAAGTCTGGCAGATTACCTGTGTCAGTATGGGTAATCCTCACGCTGTTACTTTTGTTGAGGATGTGGCGGCTATCCCTCTGGAAAGTATTGGCTCTTTATTTGAAAATCACCCAGTTTTTCCCCAACGGACAAATACTGAGTTTATCCAAGTAGTCAGTCGCAATTATCTGAAAATGCGTGTCTGGGAAAGAGGTGCTGGAATCACTCTGGCTTGCGGTACAGGGGCTTGTGCTGCGGTAGTAGCTGGGGTTTTGAATGATTTTTGCGATCGCTCCTGTACGGTTGAACTCCCTGGTGGCTGTCTGGAGATTGAATTTTCTGAGGTAGACCACAAAGTTTACATGACTGGGCCTGCTCAACGTGTCTTTACTGGCAAGATTTCTTAGGGGCTAGGGGCTAGGGGCTAGGGGCTAGGGGTTAGGGATTAGGGAATAATGACCAATGACTAATGACCGAAAAACGAGCCGCAAGC
>DOIX01000376.1 GCA_003511885.1 Cyanobacteria bacterium UBA11153 | reverse complement strand
TATTTTGCTAAAAAGTTTGGAAAACTAGCTGTTGCTGTTGGGCCACACTACACATCCCAAGAATGCAGTCAATGTAAACGAGTAGTTAAGAAATCGCTATCTACTCGTACCCATATTTGTCAATGTGGCTGCATTTTGCATCGGGATTGGAACGCGGCTATCAACATTTTGCGTCAGGCAAAATCTAGGGGAGGGCATCCCCGAAGTAACGCTAAGGGAGTTGGGACCTCTACGCTACTTGGTGCAAACCTGGTAGAGCAAGTTCTGACGTTGAACTTAGAATCCCCGTGTCTTTAGACCGGGGAGTGTCAACCCCATCTGCTTATGCCATCTCCTTTTCCAGGTATCAATGGATCTGGGGGGATGGGGGGAGAATCGACTTAAATTCCCCTACATCTCGCTATTTGCCATCTCCATCAGGCTTGACAATTGGGGCTAATTGCTATAATCTCGTGGATACAGCCTTTTCCGAACCAGGAAAATTGAATAGGTAAATCTGTGTCAAAAAAAAATCGACACATCTCGCCAAATCGCTGAAACCCTATTGTTTTCGTTGAGATGCGTCGATGCTATACAGGGTAAGGGTTTTAAGCTTGTTTTTTCCTCAATTTTTGATTGGAAATAGCCTCTTCTATTGAGATGCGTCGAATCGTCGTCTGAAACCCTTACCCCGTAAGGCTTCTACAGCGAACTCTTTCCAAGTCCGCTTCCCCGAAAGGGGATGGAAACAAAAACGTACCAAATGGGTTGCGCTTCTTCATCATTCCTTTCCAAGTCCGCTTCCCCGAAAGGGGATGGAAACTTCTAGAAGATGCTCGACCATTCGCAGGCAAACCTGCTCTTTGGCTTTCCAAGTCCGCTTCCCCGAAAGGGGATGGAAACCATTACATTTATCGACGAGTCAAGGAAAACTTACTTACCACACTTTCCAAGTCCGCTTCCCCGAAAGGGGATGGAAACCTTTTTAGGATTGAATGAAAAGGTCAAAAGTTCGAAGTGGGCTTTCCAAGTCCGCTTCCCCGAAAGGGGATGGAAACTTCAGAACAAACCAAAACCAAAGAAAGAGAAAAAACCAACTTTCCAAGTCCGCTTCCCCGAAAGGGGATGGAAACGCTTGTATCTGAGCAGCAAGAGCTTGCTCATGGTTAATCTTTCCAAGTCCGCTTCCCCGAAAGGGGATGGAAACAAAGGATAGAGAGTCGGCTCCAAGCTCTTCGGCGTTGCTTTCCAAGTCCGCTTCCCCGAAAGGGGATGGAAACCTCAGAGTGATGTCGGTAGTATCCACGCCTACACGAATTGTCTTTCCCAGTCCGCTTCCCCGAAAGGGGATAGAAACGTCCCTGTTTCGGTGTCATCATCGATGGCGATGACTTTCCAAGTCCGCTTCCCCGAAAGGGGATGGAAACAATTAGCTATTCAAAACAATTCTTCATCTTTAAAACTTTCCAAGCGCGATCGCCCCTCTTGCGTAGGATGGGTGAGGGCAGGATAAGGTATCAATTCCCGCGATCGCGATTCATTAGACCTCTTGCGAAAATCCTGGAAGGGTGAAGCATTTGCGGATAAAATCATTGATTTTCCGCATAAATCCGGGCGCAAATGCTTCACCCCTACACCTAAATATCGACTTTTGCAGGAGGTCTATTCGGTTGATGCAGGAAAATCAATTATTACTTAGGGAAAAAGGAGTTATGTTACCTATATCTAGTAACGGTTTTTTCAGTTTTTTTGCTGAGGAGGTTTTCATCAAGCAGAATGAGCATTAGCTGTTCGCTCCCAATCTAGCATCACTTTTGCGATCGCCTCCAAAACTTGCATAGCTTGTGTTTTTAGGTGGGGAAAGTCTTCTAGAAATTCGGCTAAACCTGATTCACCTTCTAGGTAATCAAAAAAGGTTTGTAAGGGAACCCGTGTGCCAACAAAAACAGGAACACCACTCATAATTTCTGGATCGGTATGAATAATCCCTTTGTGTTCAAGGATTGGTTGGATTTTCATCAGAATACGATGCGCCCCAAGCTTCTCGATTAAAAAATCATTTTTATTCATTCGTCCATTAATTGCTTATAGCGCCCCGCCGCTGCACGAAGTCTTGAGCTTGGTTGTGGGGGATTAAGTAATGCTTAAACAAAAACTTCCCGATCTCGTACACTCAGCATCATTATTTCATGTTCTTTGATAGCTCGTTTGGCAGCATCAAGAACACTGGCAATCACAAAATCTGTTAGGGATCTACCTTGAAGATCCGCAGCACGTTGAAATAATTCCTTTTGCTCTTTACTGATACGAGCCTCCAGACGTTCAACTTTTGAACGCCCTGTTTTTACTTTATTGCTCTTGGTCACTGTGCTACTCATCACAGCCTCCAGATAATTAGATAGATTCTCTTTAAATCATACGGCAAATAGCCGTACATGACAAGATAGCCATTCCCCGTTCCCTCTTAATGTAACTTAGTATAAGTCGGCGAGAGATTATACTCGCGATTGGAAATTCCATTTTCCAATTGGGGTTATAAAGGATAAAGTACTACGGATTGAGGTTAAGACATTTAGATCGAGTCCGCTTCGTTAGTGTTTGTAGTACTCATAACTTGCACCCTTGTCAGTAAGCTAGAAAACCCGCCGTAGAATTAATTCTACGGCTAATAGCTCAAGTCCATTAAAATGGACTAAAATTCTGATTCCAGTCAGTTTTAACTGACTTGAGCTATGAGACAGTGGTTTTAACCACTGTCGGGTTATCGCAACTGCTGCAAGTTATCATTAGTAGGCACTAAAGTGCCTCAAAAGCGTATTATGTTAAGCACTAAAGTGCTTACTACGAACCTGTTTATATTCGCTTACCTAAATGAGATGACAGATTCTAAAAAATCGATGACGATCGCAATAGCCTGGTGTTTGGCTTGGGGTAAGGGGCGACAACCTCAATTTCCTCTACCTTTGTTGCAGGAAATGCGAGAGGCTTTGCTGAATGAGACAGAGATTCCAGGGGAAGTAGCGGGGATAGTTGCAGAAGTCAGGCGACTGGAGGCTATTCCGGAAGATTATTTTCCGGAAACAATCGCTCAATTGCAGGATAAGTATCCGGATTTATGGCATCAAGATACTAAGATTGGTTTGGTTTATGGTGGTGCGACTAAGATTAAGCAGTATGTGTTTGAATCTGCCAAAATCCAAGATGTACGCGGGGCATCCGCATTATTAGATCAGATTAACCTGATTGATTTACCCGCATTTTTTGGTCTAGAACCAACTGTATGCGATATATATCCTGATGCACGCCAAGAGGCTAGAAATTGGTGTCAACAAGTAAGACAATGGTTAGATAAGTGTTTGTTAGAAAATGAGAGCGAGCCTAAATTGTCCGAAGTTCTGATTCCAGAACTAATAATTTACTCTACAGGTGGTAATATTCTAGCTTTCTGTCCTGCTGCTTTTGTTGATGACCTCGCTAATGCGATTGAAAAGCGATATACGGAAAGGACGTTAACTGCTAATTCCTGTGCTGTAGGTGAAAAATTTAGGCTTTTAGAACTGCGCTTTGGGTTACTGAATGATGACAATAAGCTTTGGCTAGATTGGTATCTTCGACAAGATGTACATACTAACCCTATAGTAGAATCATACTTTGGTAGTTCGCGAGATAAACAAACTAAAAAAAAGAAAAATGTTGAACAACTAACTCAGGCATTTCAAGAGCGCAAAAACTTTAACGAGTTAGCAGGTAAGCTAGCTGGACTTTTCCAGCAACGTCGTAATGGTAATGATGGATTAGGAGTTAATCGCAGCAGTCGTTGCTATCCTCCAATGTATGAAACCCATCCTTATCTGATACGGGATGAAAATGAATATCGTTGTGCTGTGATTCGAGAAGATAAGTTACCGGGAAAACCTTATTTATCAGAATCTTTAAGATGTAAACGAATTATGGGGGATAAAGCGAAAAAAGAACAAGAGAGTCAATGGTGTCGGGATACAGAATTAGATCTAGACTGGGAACCTGGTTTTGTTGAAAGTTGGGTGAGTAAGTTCAAGCAATTTTTGCAGGATTCTGGACTTTGGCAAGACTATTATTTAGGTATTCCTGAAAACCGTGTTATAGAAGCTAAACGACTTGAAGAAATTGGTAAAGCATCCCGTTCAGAGCAAATCTTCCCTAAGAAAAAATTACTGAAGTATTCTATAACCAGTAGTAATGGTTTTGTTGGCTATATCTCCGCTGATGTGAATAATATGGGAGGCTATATCCAGAAACAGATTAAAACCCCACAAGAATATCAAGAATTCAGTCAGGATGTTTTGCAGGTGATGGAAAGTTCTGTTTATACGGCACTAGCAAAACATCTTAATCCACGCAAGCTAGAAAATTTAACGGAGCCAGAATCGATAAATCGTAATGGCAGAATTGTTCATCCTTTTGAAATACTCGCTATTGGTGGAGATGATGTTTTACTGATTGTACCTGCCGATAAAGCCTTGGAAATTGCTCAAACTATTGGTAGTGAATTTGAGAAACAATTGGCAGAAGTAAGAAACGGAGTCTATGCTTTACCTAAAACTCATGATGATAAGTCAGTCCATCGCTATCAAGGAGAAAATATTAAACCCAGCAGATGTAAGCTAAGTATGTCTGTGGGAGTTTTGATTACCGATTATAAAACTCCTATTTATTACGCTGAAAGACTTTACGAGCAATTATTGAAGTCAGCTAAAAAACAAGCTAAAGACTTGAAAGATAGTTATAATTACTATGGAGGCACAGTTGATATATTAACAATGAAGTCTGTAACAATGATTTCGTCCAAGGTTAAAGAGTTTCGTGAAGAAGGCTTAACAAAAAAAATAAGAGGGTCAGAATTGAGGCGATATGCTGCTCCATATACACTCTATGAATTGAGCGGATTGATTGAAGCAGTTAAAGCGTTAAAAGTTTCTGATTTTCCGCGATCGCAACTCTACCAAATTCGCAGTTTGCTAGTCCAGGGTAAACGGACTACTATCCTCAACTATCGTTATTTCCGCACTCGCCTAAAAGAACGAGAACAACGAAATATTCTGCAAAAATATTTTGAAGAACCTTGGTGTCAAGCTAAGACGAATGAAGGAAATATTGCTCCATGGATGTTCAGAGAAAAAGTCTACGAAACAATCTGGCAAGATTTGGTAGATTTATATCCTTTTAGTGATGAAACAGATATGGCATCAACAAATAAAAAATCTGTAACTACGGAGGCTAACTCATGATTTATCTACAGCAATTATCCAACACAGTAGAAACCTTACCAATTTTAACGGCAGTAATCGATACTGCTTTGTCTGTAGGTGCAGGTGGTTCGTCCGGTAGTTTAGCAGATAAACCAATTGTCCGTAATGCTGAAAAAAATTTATTAATTCCTGCTTCTCAACTTAAAGGTAGGCTACGTCATGAATGCGAAAAGATTGCTAGAGGCTTGCGTTGGTCAATCTGTGAATCTCCAAATCCTCAAACCATGTGTCCCCAAAGAGTAGGTGTATCAGGATATTTTGAGCGCGAGAAATATGAATTTACAGATGCAATTACTGGCAAAAAAAATCATCACTGCTTAATTTGTCAGATTTTTGGTAATCCTGTCTTGCCATCCCGTGCAATTTTTGATGATGTAATTTATACGGAAGATCCCGATAACTTACCTCCTGAAGTTCTCCGCCCGGGTGTCACAATCAATCGCTTCCGTCGCACTGCGGAAGACCAAAAACTATACTTTTTGGAAACATCACCAGCTAATGCCCAACTTAAATTTGAGGGGAAGATTCACTTACAACCTAACCTAAAACCAGAATTGCCAGATTACGCTAAAGCTTTAATTTGGGCTGGATTAAAACATATTCAAGCATTGGGTGGGAGTAAATCTGCTGGGTTGGGATGGTTGCACTGGGAGGAACTCCTTCCTCTTGAGGTTGATGAAGCAGTTTGGGATTTTCTGGCAAAAGGAGACTTGAAATGAAACGAATTCAACTCGAAATTAAGGCATTATCTCCTCTCGCGATTGGTAGGCAGAAACCAGGTGGTTCAGTCAGTGAGGCTGAGGACTATATTCCAGGTTCAGTAATTCGAGGCGCGATCGCATCTCAAATTTTGCGACTATCTGGTCATCAGTCTAGCAATTTAGCAGAGAATGGGGGTGACTTTCAAACTTTGTTTTTAAGCGATACTCCAGCAATTTTCCAAAATGCTTATCCTGTAAAACCAGATATGACTCGTCGAATTGATGGTATCTGGGTGTTACCTACAACTGCACTTAGCTCAAAAACTAAGGAAGGGTTTAAGATCGAAAATGGCAATGGTGTTTTTGATACTTTAATTGACCGCTTTTGTGCTGAAGGCTACGGTCATCTATACGATCCAATTTGTCCAAATGATGGGGGAAGAGTTGAAGCATATACTGGTTTCTACTGCAAAGTTGGTGGTAACTATTACAGTCATTCGGTTAGCAAACGTTTACTAACAAGGGTGGGTATAAATCGAAGGAGAGCTACAGCAGAAGAACAAATACTATATAGTATTGAAGTTATTAATGAGTCTCAACATCACAATCAGAAACCTATTCGCTATTATGGATCGGTTATAGTTCCAGACAGCTTAGTAAATTCATTTTGTGAATTTATCAACAATCGTCGGGAAGATTTCCGCTTAGGTGGTTCAACTTCGCGGGGATTAGGAAAAGTAGAGATTACAGCCAAAATAATAGAGAGTAAACCCCAAATAAAGACCAGAATTGAGCAATTCAATACTAAATTAAAAGAACGTTGGAGACAATGGCAAGTTTTTGGTAATCCTAACAATCAATTGTCAAGCGATCGCACCTATTTCACTATAGATTTACAATCAGATGCAATTTTGACCGAACAATGGCGACGTACCACTGTTATTTCTTCAGAAATGCTATGTCACTTTGCAGGTGTAACTGACCCATCTTTACAACTTCATGCTGCCTATAGCAGTTATGATTATAGATCTGGATGGAATACAGCTTGGGGGTTGATGAAAGATGTAGAGTTAATTACTAATAAAGCTGCTGTATATCTCTTCAGCACTACTCAACCAAATACTTGGTTTACAATTGTAGAAGATTTGGAAATCAGAGGTGTAGGAGAACGAACTTGTGAGGGTTTTGGGCAAATACAAATTTGTAATGAGTTTCACACTGTATTTAGGGAGGATGCTGTATGAGTTATGCAACAGAACAAAAAATAGAGTTACAAATCCAAAAAGGAATTCGTCAAACTGAAGATAATTTGGTAGTTTGGATTGAAGATGCCTTAGAGAAAACTAAATATGGTGACTTAGAAGAATCTCAATTTCGCAACCTATTGCGCGTTTCTGAGACAACTGATAGTGCCGAAGTCATTAAGAACTTTATCCACTATCAAGTTGGTCGAGATCAAAAATGGGGAAGAGGAAAAGAATCTTTAGCTGAAAGGCTAATTCAAGATATTAATAGTAAAATTAAGGAAGAAGCTCAAAAAATTGCTAAATCTTCTCAGTCTGACTTTAAACCAATTTGGTTAGAATTGATTCGCCGTTATTTGGGCTATGGTTCTCGCCATTTAACTTATTTACGAAAAGGTAAATCATAGTTTTTCGTTATTTTTTGAGCAGGAAGAAAATCTTATGCAACGATTAATAATTTCAACAGTTGGTACAAGCATATTGACTAATCAGATTAATATGGGGTCTGAATCAGATTGGTCTGATTTACTAGAAGCACGAGCTAATGACAAGGAATTTGATGGTGGAGATATTTTAGAGGCAATTGAAGAGTTAACTCGTAAAGCTAAGAATAAACTTTATAGCGACCCCGAACAGAAACTCATCAATGATGATATCGATCAAATTCGGAGTGCGAGTGCTGAATTAAATGGAATTTACGGATTGTATCGCGATCAGTTAAGTCAAGGTAATCAAGATATACACTGGTTGATTACTACAGATACAGCACAGGGGCAAGTCTCAGCAGAACTCATCAGAGATTTTTTAAGGGATAATCATCTTATAGTTGATATTCATACACCCAAAGACTTATCAACAGCCAGTACTGAAAGTTTCACAAATGGTATTGATGATCTTTTAAAATGGGTTGATGAGATAATTCCTGGTTATCAAAATTCTGACTATCACATTTGTTTTAATTTAGTTGGTGGTTTTAAGGCTTTACAAGGATATGCCAATACTATTGGTATGTTTTACGCCCATGAAATAATTTACATTTTTGAAGGTAGCTCAGAAGTTATAACAATTCCACGCCTACCTATTCAGGTCAATCATTCTGTGATTAAACCTGTGCAATTTGCACTGATGGCAGGAGGTGCGTGGGTTAAGCTATCAGAACTTGAAAATGTGCCTGAAACACTCATATTTAAAGTTGATGATACGGCAACATTAACTACCTGGGGGCGGCTAGTTTGGAATCGAAGTAAAGAAGATTTACTTTCAGGAGAATTATTAAAATTTCCAAAACTTAAGTATGAGTCTTCTTTTAAAAAAGACTATGAAAGTACTCAATCAAACAACGAAAAAGTTAAATTACAGGAAACTTTGGCTAAAGCATCTCATTTGCTAATGAAGCATAATGGTGATACTGCTCCTCTCAAGAGTGATGGAGGTTTACTCTATGAAGTATATCAAAACAAAGGAGGTATTGCTCACTTTCGTATCACCCAAGGTATACGAGTTAGTTGTACAGCTTCAGGGGGATTTCTGACACTACGTCGTTATGGGAAAGAACCCGATGTCAACAAAAATCCATAATATTAGATCGCTTAATTATTTTACAGGTTCTCATCATGTTATCAATTCAATCTCCACCTAAATTATCCCTCACCGAATTTCTGCAACAGCCAGAAACCAAACCAGCTAGCGAATACATTGACGGAAACATCTACCAAAAACCAATGCCAAAAGGAAAACATAGCGCCATCCAAACTTTTTTACCTCCCGCAATTAATCAAGTTGCTATTCCTCAAAAAATAGCTCGTGCATTTACTGAATTGCGCTGCACCTTTGCCGGGAGATCGATTGTCCCAGATATCACAGTCTTTTCCTGGGCGAGAATTCCCATCGATGCTAATGGAGAAATTGAAAATACCTTTGAAATCCATCCAGATTGGATCATAGAAATATTATCTCCCGAACCAAGTCCCACTCGTGTCATCGACAAAATCTTATTCTGTTTGAATCACGGGACAGAATTGGGATGGTTAATCGATCCTCAAGAGCGATTGATAATTATATTTCAATTGGGACATCAACCTGAAATTAAGGAAAATGGGGATATGTTACCTGTTTTGAATTCTTTGGCAAATGGATTACAGCTATCCGTACAAGATGTGTTTAGTTGGTTAAGTTTGAATTAAATTAATTTTCTTTATCAGTTTATGTTTGACACATTCAAAAACAGACTAGAAATAACAGGAACCCTGACAACAGTAACCGCATTACGAATTAGTTCCGGGCGTTCCACTGAACCGATTGGGTCGGATTTACCTGTAATTAAAGATGCTTTGGGACATCCTTTGATTCCCGGATCGAGTTTTAAAGGGGCTTTGCGATCCCGCATGGAAAGCTTCCTACGTGGTATTGTAGGCAGTAACCGCAAATTAGTCGCTAATCCTGCAATAGAGGAAGAATGGTCAATTAACTCTCAGGAAATGAAACACATCAAAGAAAATTTCCTGGATGACGAATCTTTAACTGCTGAAATTATTAAGCAGACAGATTTAGTATCTCATCTCTTTGGTTCTCCCTGGATAGCCAGTAAATTCCAAGTACGTGACTTAACAGTACAATCTGATGCTTGGTTTGGACAATATCAAGAAAGAGATGGAGTGGCGATTGATAGAGATACGGAAACAGCCGCAGATGGCAAATTATATGATTTTCAAGTAGTGCCAGCAGGTACACCTTTTGATTTTAAAGCTATTGTGGAAAATGCGGAAGATTGGGAATTGGGTTTATTAACCATTGGATTGCATCAGTTTGAAACGGAACAAATTCCTTTAGGTGGGGGAAGATCCCGTGGTTTGGGTGTGGTGCGTTTGGATATCGACAAAATGCGCTGGTTTGACTATCCTGAAGATAGACCAGATTTGTTAATTGAATATCTGAAAAAATTGGTGATGGGAGATGATAGTGCTTATGAAGATGCAACAGAGTTTAAAGATTATTGGTTAGAAAAACTGATTGAGCATTTGAATAAGAAAATTTCTGATGAATCTCAAGTAACATCTATGAGGTAAATATGTCTTTCAGTAATTACAAAACAATTGGTGCTGTTGTCAAAGAATTTCAGCTTACCTATACAGAAGTTAATTTTGTTATGGAAACAGCTTTCAATATCTCTGACTACTTCCGCGAAGACTTGCAGATAATGATGGCGGAAGGAGTTGTCGATAATTCAGAATTTGCTGTTTGCGAAAATTTGGTTTATCCAGTGCTGAAAGAAGTTTGGAAAACCTATCGTAGCAAATTTGTTCTGTGGAGTCATGAGTTTCTTAACTGTGACACGAAATTGTCAGGTTTCCCCGAATATATCTTGGCAAAACGTTCTCCTCAAGGCAAAGTTGTTTTTGACAAACCGTATTTGCTTTTAGTTGAAGCTAAACAAGACAAATTCGACGAAGGTTGGGCGCAGTGTTTAGCTGAGATGGTGGCAGCACAGCGGTTGAATGACGAATTGCAACTCACAATTTTTGGTATTGTTTCTAATGGAGATCGCTGGCAATTTGGTAAGCTTGAAGCCAATTTATTCACACGCAATAAAACTTACTACACAATTCAGGAGTTAGACAAACTTTTTTCTGCTGTCAATTATGTTTTTCAACAATGTGAAATACAACTTAATGAGTTAGTAGCAGCTTAATTACCAGTAACATTCAAGAAGGTTAACATGAGTTTCAGTAATTACAAAACAATTGGTGCTGTTGTCAAAGAGTTTCAGGTTACTTATACTGAAGCTAATTTTATGAAGGAAATTGAGTTTAACATCCCCAACTACTTTCGCGAAGATTTAGAGTTTATGATGCGGGAAGCAGTTGTGGATAATTCTGAGTTTGCGGTGTGCGAAAATTTGATTTATCCAATTTTGAAAGAGGTTTGGAAGTGCTATTACAGTAAGTTTGTGTTGTGGAGTCATCAGTCACTTACATACAACCAAAATCTTTCGGGTTTTCCTGAGTATATTTTGGCTAAACGTTCTCCTTTAGGTAAAGTTGTATTTGATAAGCCTTATCTGCTTTTGGTTGAGGCGAAGCAAGATAAATTCGACCAAGGTTGGGCGCAGTGTTTAGCGGAAATGGTGGCAGCACAAAAATTGAATGATGAACTAGAAGTTACTATTTTTGGGATTGTTTCTAATGGTAAGGGATGGGAATTTGGCAAGTTGGAAGCAAATATTTTTACAAAAAACAATAGTAGTTACTTGATTCAGGAACTGGATCGGATTTTTGCGGCAGTTAACTATGTTTTTCAACAGTGTGAAGTTCAGCTTAATGAGTTAGTTGCTGTTTAGTTGTTAAGTAAACCCGCTAACCCGCTAACCCGCCAGTGGTTAAAACCACTGTCTAACAGCTAAAGTCGGTTTTAACCGACTAAATAAGAATCAGAATCAGGCTTTTAGTCCATTTCAATGGACTTAAGCTATTAGACAGAGAATTTATTCTCTGGCGGGATTGGCGGGTTGCCGAGATAATTAAAAATCCCAATTAATCCTTAATCCAAATTAAACCCCTCAAATTTAATCAACCATGCACAAACGATTTGTCAACCATTGCACCATATCCCTCACCCTAATTCCTGATGGCCCAATTCTGATCAAATCTGGTAAAGAAGGTGCAGATCCCACTAAACCAGATATGGAATTTGTGGAAACCTATCACGCGGGTGGACGTTCAATTTATTTACCTGGTAGCAGTCTGAAAGGGGCAATTCGCGCCCATGCGGAAAGGATTGTGAGGACAGTAGGTAGAGATAAACGTCCTACTAATGGGAATGGTTTATGGGCTAGCAATCCTCTCAATTTGAACGAACTTAAATATCTCGATAGTATCTCAGATTCTCAAGATATTTATCGCCTATCTTCTTTTACAGATCAAATGTTTGGCAATACTTCTATTGCTAGTCGATTCAGAATTGAAGATGCTTATCCCGATAAAGGAACACCTTTGAAAATTGAGGAAAGAAATGGTGTCGCAATCGATAGAGTATTTGGTTCCGTAGCAGTTGGTCCTTTTAACTACCAAGTATGTACGGCTGGAGAATTTACTACCAAAATTCATCTCAAAAACTTTACTTTAGCCCAATTAGGTTTAATTGGTTTAGTTTTGCGAGACTTAAATGATGGTTGGTTTGGTTTGGGTTTTGCTAAGTCTCGCGGTTTGGGTACGGTACAGGTGAGATTGAATTCAGCAGTAGTGCAATATCCTGGTTGCATTTTAACTGAGGATCGCAAAATTAGCCTCCTCGGTAGTGAAAAAGAATGGTCAATAAATATGTTACTAGGTGCGGGTGAGTTTCTAGAAGAAACTGAAGCCCAAGCTTATGGTTTTCCCACAAGAGATCAAACTGAAACTCCTATCGCAGCAGAAGCAATGGATTTAGGTTTTGGGGTGCAGTTAACTTGGCGAGGAGAAGGAGATAGGGGTGTCCGCGATTTATTTATCCGCGCTGTTAAGTCTTGGAGTAGTTTATTAGTAGGGGCAAAATGAAACCATTTGTTGGTGTTGGCAAAGAATTTTTATCAGTTTCGCAACTCCTAGAGTTAATCGCTAAATTAGCAACGGAATCTAGCTATTATTTCTGGCGTTTAACTCATAAAGTTAGCGGGATTAAACAACAGCCACCTCTGGAAACTGATTTTCCTATGTTAGAGGGGCAGATGTTTAATGCTGAGTACGAGTTGAGATGGAAGTACAAAAGTAATGGGCGATATGATGTCTTATTTTTGAGTATTAGGGGAGAAAATTCCGATTTTGCAATTGTGGGAGATACTTGGCAAACTCAAGATAGAAATGCCCATCTATATTCTCCCACAGAAACTCGTTTTCCGAAAAGCTTTAATACCGTAAACTTGGATCTCAAACAACGCTATTTTATCGATAGTAAAACCGCAACCGTACACTTTGTTGCACTCACAGTAGGAAATCAAAAATGACAGTAAATCGCCCTCAACCACCTCGTCATAGTAACAGAAGTTCATCATCATCGGAAATTGCACCTAAACCTTATGCTTTTGTCTCATTTCCGACACAACGCCCTAATTTACAACATCCAGCAGGACACGATAAATATAAGAGCGATCGCATTCATGGTACTCTATTCCTTACACTCCATGTCCAGACTGCGCTCCACGTTTCCACAGGCGTAGTTGCTATGGGTAGCGATATCGGCAATAATCGCATTTCTCTGATTAAAACTATGGTACAGGGGATTGATAATAAACTGTCAATTCAAGGTAGTTCTCTCAAAGGCTGTATCAGATCCGTTTATGAAGCAATTACTAACAGTACGTTAGCAGTTATTACCAACAAATACAGAGATAAAATACCACAAGAACGCCTACCTTGTCGCAAAAAAGAAGAACTTTGTCCCGCCAGTCAAGTATTTGGTGCTTTAGACTGGCAAGGATTAATTCAATTCAGCGATGCTACCTGTGAAAGTACTGGTTTCAGTACCGGATTTATGCCCTCTTTATACGCGCCTCGCACGGAACGAACCGCGTATTATACTAAAGGTAAAGTAGCAGGACGTAAATTCTATTATCACACCATTAGAGCCATAGATAAAGGACAAGATCGAGGGATTCCAGTACAACAAGCAGCCAAAGAATATACCTTTACCACCCAACTACAATTCAAAAATTTGCAGCCAGCCGAATTAGGGACATTATTCATAGTATTAGGACAAGATCCTAACTATCCCATTGCCCTCAAAGTTGGCGGCGGCAAACCTATTGGGATGGGAAGCATGACAGTAACCATAAATCAAATTAATGCCTTCACAGATAGTCAGGAATTAGCCAAAGAATTAAAATTACCAAAATTTTGCGATCGCTATTCCTCCTATCACCCTAGTGAATCCGACTCATTGACGGGAAAAAGCCTGACAGAATTTATCCCCAAAATGGTAAAATCTGCTCATGCAAAGTTGATTCAAAAGCCTCAATTAGAGGAACTTACTCAAGTCTTGCGCTATCCCACTCATCGGGAACCGCCATCAGGAATGTATTGAATTAGGAGCAGTTAAAATGATCCAAGCAATCGAACGAATAACACAAAAATTGACTTTCGATCAATTTCTCGATTGGTATCCTCAAGGATGTGGCATCTATGAACTAGTGGAAGGAGAAATTATTGAAATGCGGGCTACCAGACAGCACGACGATATAACCTTTTTTATTTTGTTTGCTTTCAACGACGAAATTAGACGCTTACAGTTAGATTATGTAGTTAATAATACTGCTATTATTCAAACAGGAGAAAATCAAGGTCGTCAACCAGATGTGAGCGTTATTAACAAAGCAGATTGGAGTACTTTTCGTTCTAGTTATGGCGCTTTAGATAAAGCGATAGCACTAGCAGTAGAAGTAGTATCGACAAATTGGGAAGATGATTATGTAGATAAGCTCGAAGAATATCAACGTTTAGGAATTCCTGAATATTGGATTGTTGATTATCTAGCATTGGGCAGTCGTCATTACTTAGGTAAACCTAAAACACCTACTGTTTTTATCCACTTACTCGATGAAAATGGGCTTTATCAGTGTACCTCTTATCGAGGTCAAGATTCCATCGTATCGAGAACTTTTCCAGAAATTAAATTGACAGCCGCACAGGTATTAGGTGCTTAAATAATCTGTTCGTAGTAAGCATTTTAGTCCTTCCAAATCTCCCATAACCGGGCACTAAAGTGCCTACTACAAACAATTGGCACTAAAGTGCCTACTACAAACAATAAAAAAATGACAGAAGTATCTCTCACCGAAATGCAATGGGAAATAGCCCATAACATCGCAAAAACCCTAGTCAAAGATAACACAGATGTCAACGAACTAGGAAAAGCACTAGCATATCTCCGCACTTACTCCCACCAAGACAAAGCTGGAACCAGATTTTTTGACTATCTCAAAGCCCTAGTCAGAAATGGCAAATTAATCGGGCACAGTCAGAAGACTTCCGAATATTACAACAATATCGACAAAGCTTGTACTAAATATCTCAAAGCCTATCAAGATGATGCTGCAATTCTCCTGCAAATTTTAGGCTGGGTATCTCGTCTAATGCGCTATTACAAAAATTCCGGCACAATTGGAGAAATCACCGCACCAGTTATTGAATCAGCGCGTCAAGCGGAAATTGCCGAGGCGATTAGCAGTCATAATTTTACCGTGGGTGACATTATGGAAGCTACAGTTACAGCCGTTAAGGGAAATAAGGTAACATACCAGATTTTGGGAACCATCAAACTAACAGAAAAAGAACCGAAAAAAGCTAACTCTCTGACTGAGAAACAAACTGTTAAAGTTGAGATTGTAGAATTGAAAGAGGATGGTAGTATAAAAAAAGTCAAATGTGTTGACTGAAATAATACTTACGCCAAACTTCTATCTGTAGGGTGCGTTATGCGTAGCTAACGCACCATTACCTTCTATCTGTAGGGTGCGTTATGCGTAGCTAACGCACCATTACCAATATATAAGTCAAATGCGTTGACTGAAATAATACTTATAATCCTGCTTTTTCTTCTGCTAATATGTCTTGACTTTCGTTGTTCCCCATTTCCCATTCCCCTAGTTCGCTCAGACTTGACACCTAGCGGCTGAATGGTATAATTATATGGATAACCCCCTTGCCGAACCTAGACAATTTCATAGGCAAATCCGTGCCAAAAAAAAATCGACACCACTCGCCAAATCGCCCAAACCCTATATTTTTGGTTGAGTGGTGTCGATGCCTTACAGAGTAAGGGTTTGAAGTGCGTTTTTGAGTCAATTTTTGATTGGAAAAGCCCTCATCTTTTTATAAAATAATATGGCTGAATTATCTGAGAAGCCAAAACCCCGACGCGGTAGAATTTTTCCCGAACGAAATACACCGCCAGAAGAATTAGCAAGACGCAAAGTAGAAAGAACTAAAATAGGTTTGCGCTGTAGAGAAATATTTGAACGATTACGACCGGAATTGATCGAAAAATATTATAACTGGTTCATTGCAATAGAACCAGACAGTGGCGAATACTTAATCGATCCCGAATTCCTCGGTATTATCCAAAAAATTAAAACTCAGTATGGCGATAAGGATGTAATGTTAACAACCTTTCGTCTTAATGAAACAGGAGTCTGTGGTCGAATATGATATCAGGTAGGTTTGGTGAATATGGGGAATTATTTTTTGAGATGGAATTGATTGCATCGAATGGCGAGATTTTTCCGGTAGAAGTCTTGCTTGACACAGGTTTTACCACAGGTTACCTGGCAATTAATTTTCAAGATATAGAAGCATTGGAGTGGCCTTTAATTAGGTCAAAGATTAGGCTAGGAACAGCACGAGGAGAAGATTTTTTTGACCTATATGAAGGTAGAGTAATTATAGACAGTCAAGAATTTATAATTCCCGTTCACGTTGGTGATGGTAGATGTAGTGCGTTGGCGAAGCCTGTCGTTAGGCTTGCATCTTGCTCACTAGGGGTTTTGCGTAATTCCCGCTGGATATCTCTCCACAGTGCTAATATAGACTATAAGGCTCATAGTTAACCAGATTCATTGGTCAACTTCGATAAGGAATCCAGGAAAACAAACGTATGTATAGGTTAAAACTTCCGGACTTACCCGATCCAACTCTTCAAGTGTCAGATCGAGCAAGCCCTGCACCAGCGACTGAATCAACTTTTCAAACAGCAAACAGAACAGCGAATTTCTTAACAATAATAGATAACATGGCATACGAAGTAGAGTATACAGACGAGTTTGAGCAGTGGTGGAAAACACTTGATGAAGAAATGCAAGACTCTATCGATGTTGTTGTAAAGCGTCTTGAAGAAATGGGACCCAACCTTCCCTTTCCCTATACTTCAGGCATCAAGGAATCTCGACACTCACATCTCAGAGAACTTCGGGTACAACATAAAAGGGAGCCGTATCGAATCTTGTACGCATTCGATCCTCGTAGAGTTGCAGTTCTCCTTGTAGGAGGTAGCAAAAAGGGTAATGATCGCTGGTATGAAGAGAATGTACCAAAAGCAGATAAGCTCTACAATGAGTTGTTAAAAGAGCTTAAGAATGAAGGATTAATATGAGAACAAAATCTTTTAATGAATTGCGTAACCGGATGACACCGGAGCGCAGGGCACAAAACGAAACTCGCGCTCAATTTGAGTCACTATATCTCACCCTTAATGAATTGCGCAAGCGGATGACACATGAGGAAAAGATAGAGAGCGAAACTCATGGTGAACTTGGATCGCTCCAGTTTATTATTGGTCAATTGCGAAATCAAATGACACCTGAACAAATAGTCGAGAGTGAAACTCGCGCTCAACTTGCCTCACTCTATCTTACCCTTATGGAGCTGCAAAAGTCTTCGGGGTATACAGATGATAATATGAGAAAAAATATCGAATATTTTGAGTCTAATTTCTCCAATATAGAGGAGCAAGATGATATTTCTATCTCTACTCTCTCTCGCTATATCCAGACTCTAGGTGGCAGTCTAAAACTAGTAGCTGATTTCCCTGATAAGGAAATCGTGCTTTCTCAATTTGATTAACATAAGCAACAAGAAGAGTGGAGGAAAAATACAATAGCAATAAGATTACCTTAAGGATTGATTAAATTAGTGGTAGATTGACTTTTTGAACTTGTCAATTTATAATCTAAATTACTAGAGGAATTAAGTGTTTTGAATACTTAAATAAGTCTTTCGACTTACCCCGCAAGGGGATGGAAACACGCCTCTAGTCTGGTGATTGAACAGTTGATTCAGCTTTCACCACTTCCCCGCAAGGGGACTAAAACCCCAAAAATGAACATCCAACTCAAACCCAACACCCAACTAGTCGGCTTAATCTTTGCAGTCATTCCTCAAAAAACAGCCACCCTCTACCCTCAATACACCACCACCCTCCACGCTTGGTTTCTAGACAAAGTGCGATTATTCAATCCAGAATTATCGGCATTCCTCCACGATGCGGAATCCAAACCCTTCACCATTTCGGGATTTGCGGGAGAAATCGCCACCAGCAAAGGCACATTACAACTAGTAGCAGGCAAAACCTATCACTGGAGAATTACCGCCTTTTCCCAAACCGTAGTCGATTGGATGCGGGATTGGTTATCAGAATTATCCCCCATCATCAACTTGCGCTATTCTCCCTTAGAAATTCAATCTATTGCCTTTAGTTTACCCCCCACTACCTACAGTCAGCTTTACCAAACCGAAATCGAAAAAACTCTCACCTTAAGTTTTACTTCCCCCACCAGTTTTCGGCGCAAAGGGCATCATTTCCCCTTACCTTTACCAGTAAATGTATTTCACAGTTACCTCCGCCGATGGCAAGAATTTTCCGGTATTCCCATAGACGACGAAGCCGGATTTCTCACCTGGATAGACGAATCAGTGATTATTACTCGCCATCAACTAGAATCAGTCAAAGTCGCAGCAGGCAAACAAGGAAAAGTCACCGGATTTATCGGTTCAATTGAATATAGCTTAACTAATAATGCCTACCAAAAACCAGAATTTGTCCAACTATTCTTCACCCTCGGAAAATTCGCCCCTTATTGCGGCACTGGGCATAAAACCCCATTTGGATTAGGACAAACTTCCCTAGGTTGGAGTATGCCACCCACTGCCCTAGAAACATTATTACACCAAACTATCCTCGCCAAACGGATTGAAGAATTAACCACTATATTAATGGCAAATCAAAAACGCAAAGGCGGAGAAAGGGCAACCAATGTTTGCCAAACTAGAGCCACAATTTTAGCCAGACAAGAAAGAGGAGAATCCTTAATAGATATAGCCGCTGATTTAGATATGCCATATCAAACAGTTAAGACTTACGTCAAACTAGCCCGTCGTGTTTTAAATATGGGGAATGAGACAGCGGATGCTCGAAGCGTTGAATAGGGAATGGGGGAAGAGAGTTTTGATTTTTAATGGAAATGTTAACACGATTGCCTTCAGCAGCAGCCAAGCCGATCGCAATATCCCCAATCCAACCATCAGAATATCGATATTAGCGCCCTTTGAAGCATGGCGATGGGAAATTATCATCATCCCACAGACATCCCTGGCTCTAAATTCCCCAGTCATACGTCTAGATTTGAGTAATCAACTCTGATGTGGTGTTATATAGCAACCTAAGTAGCGGTTAAGCCGCTCTAAATTCCTGAAAGCCTTGATTTCAGAGCTTTCTTCCCTATCCCCTAGCCTGATAGCCCCCAGTCCCTTGCTATATCATGCCAGTAAGGAGGTTGAATTTGCTCGCTTCTCAGCTAGAGCGTTAAACTACCGTTATGAAATCGCCCTATTTTCTGAAAAACCTACCAACTGCTGCACGACTCCTACTCCAGCCTGTCTTCCTCATTTCCTTAACGCTCCATGGGATAGTGCTGATGCTACCCGCACCTTTTGATTTGGATAAGTCGAAACCTCCTAAAAAACAGGAAATAGTGAAGATTACCAAGTTACCTGCTACTACTAATTCTTCTTCTCAGGTTTCTCCTCAATTTTCGCCCAAACCCACTCCTGAATCTTCCCCTCAGCCAAGTAAATCAGTTTTTCCAGAAGTGGCTGTTGCCCGTCGGGTATTTCAAACTGAAAATACACCAGATAATGAAACCAGCCAAGACTTAGTTAAACCCAATCTTCGACGAAATTCCAAGCCAAAACAAAAACACAAAAAGTCACGAGATTTACCAGACGAATCTCATAAGTCACCAGATTCACCAGATAATTCTAAAAAACCACAAAATTTACCAGATAATTCCAACAAACCATCCTCTCCACCTTCTTCAGGCACAGGGAATAATACACCTGCGCCGATTGTGAATTTTTTTGCACAATTTCCCCGTTATCCAGGAGCAGAAAAGGGATCCGGTGGCGTATTGCGATCGCAATTCGATGAGGCTGCTTATATCTTTCATACTACCGATATTTTGGGTAATGTATCTTCATATTTTGAAAGAGAACTACAGAAAAGTTCAAACTTTAAGCCTCCTAAACCTCTCACTACTGGCGAAAGTAATTTGAAAATTTATGAAATTTCTAATTCTACAGGTAGTGAAACCAACTACCTGCATTTAATTGTCAAAGGTGGCAAAACAGTTATTTATCTTGAGTCCAAAAATTACACCATGGCTCAATTAATTGATGCTGAGACAGAAGATAGAAAAGATGAGATGTTGGTAGGATATTTATTTGAAGCAATTGCCTTCGTCAAAAAGCAGTATAAACTTCAAAATTTTAATCCAGATACAGATTTGGACACTCTGGCAGACAAAGATAAATTTCAAACCAGCAATTTTATTTTAAAAAAAGCGATAAAAACTACATCAAACAGTCCTGTTTCTAACAATCAACTTATTGATGCGTTAAACTTATACCTAAAAAATTACAAATTAGAACCATTATCAAATGAAGGTAATTACGGCGGAGGTACTCTTTATACACTCAAAAGTGGTAAATATGAAAGTTATATAGTTTTTGCCCCAACAAAAGACAACCAAACTGTCATTATTTGGTCTAATGACAAGCCAAACTAGTTATACCAATTTTCTAATAACGGGTCTACCGTACTTAGTGTGC
>DOIX01000141.1 GCA_003511885.1 Cyanobacteria bacterium UBA11153 | reverse complement strand
CCCTAATTTTCTTTGAGTAGGATTTATCACCTGAAAATCTCGCCCAGTCTGCTTTCTAGCTCTATCAAATTTCATTCTTGAAACAGCCCTGCCTTAGTAAGGGGGGAAGTATAATTTTTCCGACTCCCTCCCCTTACTAAGGGGAGGATTGGGGAGGGGTTTTATTACTTTCACAAGAAGTTTACTCTTCTCCTAAAGTTAGGATTCCTCCTTTCCTATCCACTACCAATCGTCTATTTTATAACCAAGGTAATCAGATCAAAACTTAAGTAATTTCTTTGCCAGCTAATACAGGTAAAGTTAGATATTAAGGTTTAAATTTTAGCAAAGTTAAGCAGTAATTAACATTATCCATACTTTGGATCGTCTCTGAGTGCTTTGCCTGCTTTTCTCTTGCTCCCATTCTGTCAGAGGAGCATCAAGAAGTAAATCTTTGCAGAGCTACAAATATAGGGTAAGCTTTTTATACTCAATGCTTTTGCTCATCAATGAGGAAAATCTATAATGCTTCAACACTTTTTCCCCAATACCACCCAACCCGACACACCTCTGCAACGGCACGCTTACACCGATTCAGCTTTAGGTAGAGAAGCTGTCAAACTGATGGTTGTGGGTTCCCCCAAAGGATTGATGAATATCACCTACACCCTATACCGCCTAGAAAACCAATTCAGTATTGCTAGAAACCGGGTTTCTCCTAAGTGGTGTCACCAAATTTGAGCGGTTTGCCAAAAGAAACCCGGTTTCTTTAAGGTTAAAATAGAAGTCTATTTGGTTGTTTTTTATTGAGTTAAATTTGTTATTGAACCAGTCTATGTGCCCTTGGTTATATATTCAGTGTTTTCTGTTTGCTTGAGAATTTAAGATCGAATAAGTATGAGTACCCTGGCAATTGTCTGCGTTGGCGATGAATGTATCATTTTAGATAGTTTTACTGAACAATTGAAGCGTAATCTAGGCCATAGTTACGCGATTGAAGCGGCGGAAAGTGGAGAAGAAGCTTTAGAGATTTTAGCAGATCTTGAAGAGTCAGGGCAAGAGGTAGCTCTGGTTATTTCTGACTATGCGATCCCAGGGATGAATGTGGATGAACTTTTGAGTAAAATTCACGATCAGTATCCTAAAACTTTGAAGATTGTGTTAACGGAAGAAGGAGGTAGCCAAGTAGTAGAGAATGCTGTTAATCATGCTAAACTCTATCGCTATATTGCCAAACCTTGGGATGAAACAGATCTAATTTTAACTGTTAAGGAGGCTTTGCGGAGATACAAGCAAGAAAAGCAGTTAGTAGCGCAAAATGAAAGATTAAAACAATTAAATGCGGAACTAGAAGAATTAAATAGTCAACTGGAACAAAAAGTTGCGGAAAGGACTTATGAACTTCAACAAGCTGTGATTGCTGCTGAAGTTGCCAACAAAGCCAAGAGCGAGTTTTTAGCCAATATGAGTCACGAGTTAAGATCCCCACTCAATACTATTCTTGGCTTTAGTCAACTGATGCAGCATTCCTTAAACCTAGATCCCCAACAGCAAGAGAATATTACTATTATCAATCGCAGTGGCGAACATTTACTAAGTTTAATTAATAATGTGTTAGATTTATCAAAGATTGAAGCGGGAAGGATTACTCTCAATGAAAGCAATTTTCACTTAATTAGTTTTCTGGATGATTTGGAAAATATGTTCCAATTCAAGGCTGAGGAGAGAGGGATCGAGCTATTTTGCGATCGCGATCCTTATCTCCCTCAATATGTACGAACGGATCGGGTTAAGTTACGCCAAATTCTGATTAATTTACTGAGCAATGCGATTAAGTTTACTTCGGAAGGTAATGTATTGTTCAAAGTGGAATATCAAAAACACTATGGCAGAGTAGAGACAGATAATTTGATAGATACCTTTTCCATCACCCATCACCTTTATTTTGAAATTAAAGATACGGGAGTTGGTATCCCTAGGGATGAAATTGAGAATATTTTTGAACCATTTACTCAAACTAAGTTAGGGCGTAAAGCATCAGAAGGTACGGGTTTAGGTTTAGCTATTACTCGCTCTTTTGTGGAAATAATTGGTGGAAAAATTAGCGTAACTTCTCAGGAGAGTTGTGGGAGTACCTTCAAGTTTGATATTCCGATTGGTTTGGTTGAGGCTACAGATATTGAAGTTAAACAACCAACGCGAAGAGTAATTGCCCTAGCGCGAAATCAACCCATTTATCGCATTTTAATTGTCGATGATAAATGGGAAAACCGCCAACTGCTGAGGCAAATACTTTCGCCAATTGGTTTTGATTTAAAAGAAGCCACTAATGGAAAAGAAGCAATTGAAATTTGGGAAAAGTGGCAGCCACATTTAATTTGGATGGACGTGCGAATGCCCATTATAGATGGCTATGAGACAACTAAAAAAATTAGACTCAGAGAGTGTGAAATATGGCAATTAGGAGATCGATTTCCCCTGCCCCATTTCCCCACAGTAATTATTGCCATCACTGCTAGTACCTTTGAAGAAGAAGAATCAGTAATTGTGGGGGCAGGATGTAACGATTTTGTCCGCAAGCCTTTCCGAGAAGGAATTATTTTAGAAAAGATGGCTCATTTCTTGGAAGTTAGTTACATCTATCAAGAAGAAAAAAAGGTTCAAGAAAAATTTGATAATATCTGTGAAACCTCTCTTGTGCAATCTATCTCAACTATGCCACAAACATGGATAGAACAATTATATCAAGCAACTGAAAGTATTAACAATGAAGAAATTTTTCAACTGATATCGAAAATTCCACCCAGTCACAATTTCTTAGCGGAAACACTAACCTACTGGGTGAATCAATTCCGTTGCGATCGCATTCTCGATCTAATTGAATCTATTATATCAAATTCCTAAAATAGTGCTAGATATAAACGATCCCCCTCGGCGGTGGGTCAATTTATCCTTCCCCCCTCCTGGGGCTAGAGGAATCGAAAAAATGTGGTAAGAATAAATGAAACTGGTATGATATCAACAGCTAATAAATAAGCAACAATCAATGAATCAAATAAAAATCATTCCTGGAAATATTTTGATAATTGATGATAAAAGATCCGATATCCAGCTTTTATCTCAAACCCTATCAGATAGAGGATATACTGTTCGTGGTGCAGCTAAGGGTAAAATGGGAATTAAAGCAGCACAAGCGGATCCTCCCGATTTGATTTTACTTGATATCCGGATGCCAGATTTAGATGGCTATGCAGTTTGCGAACAATTAAAATCTCATCCCAAAACTCAAGATATTCCTATAATTTTTCTCAGCGCACTGGATGATGTTTTAGATAAAGTCAGAGCCTTTCAAATTGGGGCGGTTGATTATATCACAAAACCCTTTCAAATTGACGAAGTATTAGCACGGGTAAACAATCAAATAATTGTGAGACATCTAACCAAACAACTAATCGAAAAATCCCAACAACTAGAATCGCAAAATCAACAACTGCAACAGGAAATTATTGAACGGCGCAAAGCCGAAAAAACAGCCGAAGCTGCCTCAAAAGCTAAAAGTGACTTTGTGGCAAATATGAGCCATGAATTGAGGACACCATTAAATGCAATTCTGGGTTTTACCCAACTAATGAACCGCGACAAACACTTAAGAGATGAACAGCAAGAATACCTGGAAATCATTAATCGTAGTGGCGAATATTTACTAGGATTAATTGACGATGTTTTAGAATTATCCAAAATAGAGTCGGGAAGATTTTCTTTAAATCTGAATAGCTTTGATTTTTATCGCTTCCTCGATTCCATTGAAGAAATGTTTCAGATGAAAGCCGAACAAAAAGGTCTTTATCTAATGATTTTAGTTTCTTCTGCTGTACCCCAATATATTAAAACAGATCAACAAAAATTGCGAGGCTGTTTGATTAATCTGATTGGGAATGCGATCAAATTTACTCAATCTGGTGGTGTGGTATTGCAAGTGAGATTGGGGAATGGGGAATGGCAGAGCAGATATCAGAATAGGGAAGAAGAGAGGCAAGAGAGGGAAAACGAGGAATATAGGGAAAACAGGCAAGACGAAAAAGAAAAATTATCTTCTTCTTCCCACTCCCTCATATTTGAAGTTAAAGATACAGGCTCCGGAATTGCTCCTGATGAAATTAATACTATCTTTCAGGCTTTTGCGCAAACAGAAACAGGTAGAAACTCTGAAGAAGGGGCAGGATTGGGTTTAGCAATAACTCAAAAATTTGTCCTGATGATGGGAGGAGAAATTACGGTTAGTAGCACAGTTGGCAAAGGGACAACTTTTAAGTTTAATATCAAACTAGAGTCAGGAGATAAATCGGGAATTATTGCTAAAGCGCGACAGCGAGCGATTGGATTGCAACCCAACCAGGAAAGGTATCGTATTTTGGTAGTGGATGACACCAGAGAGAATCGCTTATTACTAATTAAACTATTACAACCGATTGGGTTTGAAGTAATTGAGGCGGAAAATGGTGAAGAAGCTATCAATAAGTGGTTAGCATTTCAACCTCATTTGATTTGGATGGATACCAGGATGCCTATCATGAATGGAATCGAGACAACTCAAGCTATTAGGAGTAGGGAAGAGAAACTCAAAAAAAGTTCAACTTCTGACTTCCCACTTTCGACTTCATCACTTCCCCATACCATTATTATTGCCTTATCCGCTAGTGCCTTTGAAGAGAGGCGGGGAGAAGTTTTAGCTGCAGGTTGCGATGATTTTGTCCGGAAGCCCTTTACTGAAGAGGTCATTTTTGATAAGATCGGTCAGTATTTAGGGGTGCGCTATATTTACGAGGATTTGCCGGAATCAAGTAAAGTTCACCGAAGCTTTAATTCTTCTGGCGAACAATCGGATTCTTTTTTGCTAGAGAAAATGGCAATCATGCCATCAAACTGGTTGCAGGAGTTGGAATATGCTGCTAAAAACCTGGATGAAGATTTGGTGATACAGTTGATCGAGAAAATACCAGAAACTAATCTAGCGCTGGCGGAAGCGTTAAGAGATTTGAACTATAATTTTCGTTTGGATGTCATCCTGCGTTTGGTTCAACTATCTATTAAATCTTAACTGGATATTTCAAAATAGAATACAGATAATTACTAGGAATATATCTCATGAAAAATCAAGACAAAAGCATCAAGATTTTGATCGTTGATAATGAGCCTAATAACCTGCATTTTTTATCAGATATTTTAATAGAAATGGGTTATAAACTTCAACGCTCTATTTCTGGATTGATGGTGGTGAATGCTGAATTTAATTCTCCCCCCGATCTGATTTTACTAGATATTATGATGCCAGATTTGGATGGTTATGAAGTCTGTAGACGACTGAAAGCGAGGGAACAAACTCGCGACATTCCCATAATTTTTTTGAGCGCGCTCAAGGAATCTTTTGATAAGGTGAAGGCATTTAAAGTTGGTGGAGTCGATTACATTACTAAACCATTTCAAGTAGAAGAAGTTTTAGCACGGATTGAAAATCAACTGACAATCCAAAAACTATCCAAACAACTAAAAGAGCAAAATACTCAACTCCAAAAGGAAATTGAAGTTCGCAAACAAGCCGAGTCAGCCTTGCGAGAAAGTGAAGGAAGAGAACGAAAAAGAGCGCAAGAATTAGCACAAACATTAAATGAATTAAAACGGACTCAGATGCAACTGATTCACTCGGAAAAAATGTCTAGTTTGGGGCAAATGGTGGCGGGAGTCGCTCATGAAATCAACAACCCGGTTAGCTTTATTTATGGTAATCTTTATATTGTTCGTCAATATATTCAAGATTTGATCGGCCTCATTGAACTATATCAAGAGAATTCTCCAGCTTTAATGCCAATAATTGAGGATAGAATTAAAAGAATTGAACTAGATTATTTGCTTGAAGATTGGTCAAGAATGATAGATTCAATGGAATCAGGTGCGGAAAGAATAAATCAAATTGTCCGTTCTTTAAGGATTTTTTCTAAACTAAATGAAGCCGAAATAAAATCTGTCGATATTCATGAAAATATCGACCACACTCTAAACTTATTAAATCACAGACTAATTGGAGAGAAATGTGGAGATGAGATTAAAGTAATTAAAGATTACGGTGACTTGCCAAAAGTGACCTGTTATGTCGGTCAAATTAATCAAGTCTTTATGAATCTGTTTGATAATGCCATTGATGCTCTCAAAACATCACATTCGAGAGGGATAATCAGAATTTCTACTTCTATAGGAAGATGGGAAGATGGGGAAATAGGAGGAAAGGAAAAATGGGAAGATTCCAGGGATGATTTACCATTGAATCCTTACGTTATCATTCGGATTGCCGATAATGGAATGGGTATTAGTGAAGATGTGCGAAACCGGATATTCGATCCATTTTTTACTACGAAACCAGTCGGTAGTGGGAGAGGTTTAGGCTTATCGATTAGCTATCAGATAGTGGTGGAGAAACATGGCGGTGAAATGAAGTGTCATTCAACCGTTGGTTATGGTACTGAGTTTGCAATCAAATTGCCCATCTTTCCTCAGAAAATATCTATCCCAACCACTAATACTGAGTGTGCAGCGATGCGTCTATTAAGATAGAAATGAGAGATATTCGACTCTTTCCCGATTTTATCCCGATTAGTGGGATAATTTATGTTAAACTCTAACTCCTCACCTCTAACCCTTCACCTTTTAACTCATGTTTGATTGGATTTGGTTATCGCGAGTGACATTGCTCGGATTGGCAGGCATTGGCTGTAGTGCTGCTTTATTATTACCCTTTTTACCTGAAAATCATCAGAATTATCGAAAAAATTCTGATGTCAATCTGGAGAATATCCCATCTGTAACTAAAGCAGTTGTGCCACCACCTTTACCTGTAATTCAACGGCAAATAATCACAAAAAAAGCGGGTAATAAGGTAAATCAAGCTCCTCCTTTTAACCTTCAGGAAAGTTGGAATTATTATGCCTCTCTTTTTGCGACTCCTACATCTTTAGGGATGGTAGCAATTGGTGTTGCTGAGGGGAATTATCGATTGGTGCTTTCTCAGGGTAATCTTTATGTTCAATATACTAAACTTTACTTCGGACACACGGATCCTGGAAACTTATCGTGGGGTGAAGTAGTAACTAATTATGGCCCATGTAGCGATCAAGGAAGAAGTGGGGGAAATATTAATGCAGCAGAGCAATGGTGCTTGCAACGAGCGCTTTCTCAACTCCCTACACAATTAATGGATCTTAATGCGGCTGGTATCAATCCCAATACCGACATAGAAGCTGTACTCAATGCTGCCGATTTATACAATCAAGCCAAACCAATTCATTCCCGTTATTTTCCCCAAGCTTTAGTTATGGCAAGACGGGGAGGAAAGACTGGTATTGAAGCTTTGGCTTGGGCAAGGACAGCATCTTTTTATCTTAATGCTAATGGACAAATGGATTTACAAACTGGTCAGAATCAAGCATCAGGGCTTATCGGTATTTGTGCGAGGGAAAATCGTCCCGTTACGGAATGGGAATGCGTCTACGGGGATCAATTAAGACGGGTTAAAGCAATTGCTGATGTTTTAGATAAATATCGCCAAATTTATCAAAGGTAATGGCTAATTGCTAATGGTTAATGGCTAAGGTGCTAATTGCTGATGCTGGGATCGATAAGCTTGATAATTAATACCAATTTACTAAAATAGCACCACATATTCACCCCCCCAGCCCCCCTTATTAAGCAGGGCTGTTTCATTTTCCCTTGAGAAATTGGCTCGCAGGGGAGCAGGGGAGGAAGAG
>DOIX01000169.1 GCA_003511885.1 Cyanobacteria bacterium UBA11153 | reverse complement strand
CCCCTTCCGTGTGAAGGAAGTGCGCTACCCCTGTGCTAATCGCCCAGTAACACTAAGTTTAACTATAGCACAGAGTCACCCAGACGGACAAACTCCCCACGATCTAATCGCCCTGCGGATATTCATTCCATAATCCTGTAGTCATCCGTAGACTCCGATGATTGCCATCGCCTAAAATCAGATGATCTAATATCGGAAGGCAGAGAAATTGTCCCCCTTGCAATAGCTGTTGAGTCAAGGCAATATCTTCGTCACTGGGTTCCACACTACCTGTAGGATGATTATGAGCCACAATCGTCCGAGTTGCACCTTGACGCAACACTTCCCGAAAAATATCTCTCGGATTGGCTAAAGTCTCAGTTGCCGTACCAATCGTAATCACCTTAGTTCCTAATAACTGATTCTTGGCATCTAGCATTAAGATGGCAAATCGTTCCTGTCTTTGCCACATCAAATCATGACTCAAAGCCGCCGCCGCTGCTGCCGGACTATCAATTTCAGTACGTTCAGAAGGTTTAGAGAAAAAAGCCCTTTTCCCTAATTCTAGCGCCGCGAGGATCGTCGTCGCCTTCGCTGGACCGACACCATGAATATCCATTAACTCCTGCGGTGCAATATCCCGCAATACCGCCATGGGATCTCGACTATCCTTGCCCAACTCCTGTAACAGATATTGTCCCAAACCCAGCGCCGATAACTTACCTTTCCCTTGCCCCGTACCCAACAAAATTGCGATTAATTCCGCTGTCGCCAGATTTTTTGCCCCTTGACTCAATAATCGCTCGCGAGGACGCTCATTTGTGGGAATATCGGCAATTCTCAGACTATAAGTCATATATGGGCTGGATTAAAACTCACAGTAGTTAATTTTAGTAATCCCTATGGCGATCGCAAAAATAACAACGTGGCAGCGGATGGGGTGGTAGCGGATGGGTTGTCTGTGGGTGGCGAGATGGATTGATTAATTTCTTGCCGATCGCGAGGCATAAGTATTTATGCTCAATCCTTATCAGGTATTTTGATGCAGCTTGACGAGTTACCCGTGTCACAATAAAGAAAAAGTGACATTCATTTCGATATGTCACGCTTTGTAAAGATTCATAACTGCCGATCTAGGAAAAGGAGTTAGACTATGGTATTACTCGCACCCACCACCCAAAAGCGTTTAACAATAGAAGTTGGGGAGATTGCAGCAGACACAACAACAATACGTTCATTAGACTGGGATCGAGATCGCTTTGACATCGAATTTGGACTGCAAAACGGTACTACCTATAACTCCTTCATCATTCGCGGAGCAGAAATCGCCCTCGTCGATACCTCCCATGAAAAATTTCGCCAACTTTACCTGGATACCCTCAAAGGACAAATCGATCCCAGCCAAATCAACTACCTAATTATTAGCCACACCGAACCAGATCATAGCGGTTTAGTCAAAGATGTCCTAGAACTAGCACCAGATATTACAGTAGTTGGGTCAAAAGTAGCCATTCAATTCCTGGAAGACTTAGTACATAAACCATTTAAAAGAAAAATCGTCAAAAACGGCGACAAACTAGACTTAGGCAACGGACATATCATCGAATTTGTCAGCGCCCCCAACCTACACTGGCCTGATACTATATTCAGCTACGACCATAGCACCAAAGTCATGTTTACCTGCGATGCCTTTGGGATGCACTATTGTTCAGACAAAACCTACGACGAAAACCTAACAGAAATAGAACCAGACTTTAGATTTTACTACGAATGCTTGATGGGACCAAACGCCAGATCCGTTTTATCCGCACTAAAAAGGATGGAACCATTAGGAGAAATTAAAACAATTGCCACAGGACACGGCCCATTACTAAAATATAACGTCACCGAACTAATAGAAAGATATCGGAAATGGAGCCAAGCCCAAGCCAAAGCCGAAACATCAGTAGTAGTATTTTACATATCAGACTACGGATATAGCGATCGCATATCCCAATCCATCGCCCACGGGATCGCCAAAACAGGAGTCGGCGTAGAAATGATGGATCTCAAATCAGCAGATCCCCAAGAAGTACAAGAAATAGTCAATCGTTCCGCAGGAATTGCCATAGGGATGCCCCCAGTAACAAATAAAATAGCTAACGCCGCCATCAGTACCATACTAGCCGCCGCCAAAGCCAAACAAATCATCGGCATATTTGAATCTTACGGCGGAGACGACGACCCCATCGACCCAATTTTAACCCAATTCAGAAACCTCGGATTAAAAGAAGGATTCCCCGCAATTAGACTAAAAGAAACCCCAACCGAAAACACCTACCAACTCTGCGAAGAAGCCGGAACAGACATGGGGCAACTCCTCAGCCGCGATCGCAAAATTCAGCAAATCAAATCCATCGATAACGAACTAGAAAAAGCCCTAGGCAGAATCAGCACAGGATTATACATCATCACCGCCCAAAAAGGAGACATGAAAAGCGCCATGCTCGCCTCCTGGGTATCCCAAGCCAGCTTCAAACCCCTCGGCTTAACTATATCAGTAGCCAAAGATAGAGCCATCGAATCACTAATGCAAGTAGGAGATAAATTCGTCCTCAACGTCTTAGAAGAAGGAAACTATCAAACACTAATGAAACACTTCCTCAAAAGATTCGCCCCAGGTGCAGACAGATTTGAAGGAGTAAAAACCCAATCAGCAACTAACGGTTCCCCAATTTTAACAGACGCACTAGCTTATATAGAATGCCATGTAGTCAGTCGGATGGAACTAAGCGATCACTGGTTAGTTTACGCCACCGTTGATGCCGGACGAGTTTCTAAAGCCGATGCTTTGACTGCGGTGCATCATCGTAAAGTTGGGAACTATTATTAATTTTTTTTAAACGCAAAGGTACGCAAAGGTTAGCGCAAAGGTACGCAAAGTTATGAATGAGAATGAGTTGTCTAATGCGATTATTGGATTAGCGATGAGGGTACATACTGCTTTAGGGCCGGGATTGCTAGAATCTACTTATGAAGCTTGTTTGGAGTATGAGATTAACAAGGCTGGTTTTAAGGTTGAACAACAGAAACCTTTGCCTTTAATCTATAAGGATGTTGAGTTAGAATGTGGATATCGAGTCGATTTAATTGTAGAAAACAAGTTGATCCTTGAAATAAAAGCAGTTGAATCACTTCATCCCATCCATTCCACCCAACTATTAACCTATCTCAAACTATCCAAGTGCAAACTAGGTTTACTCATCAACTTCAACCTCACCCACCTAAAAGACGGAATCAAACGAATAGTAAACGGACTATAACTTCGCTTACCCCTTTGCGAACCTTTGCGTTAACCTTTGCGAACCTTTGCGTTAAAAAAAACCATGAACAAACCACGCGATGTCCAAGTCTACCCAATTGCTGCTAATACAACTGTCCTCCGTTCCCGCACTTGGGATAGACTAAAGTTTGAAATAGAATATGCCCTGCAACGGGGCACTACTGCTAATTCTTATCTGATTCAAGCAGATAAAGTGGCTTTAATCGATCCGCCGGGAGAGTCTTTTACTGATATCTTCCTGACAGAGTTACAAGGAAGAATCGATCCCAAAGAAATTGATTATGTGATTCTCGGTCATGTTAATCCTAATCGAGGTGTTACGATCAAGGCTTTGCTGGAGTTAGCGCCGCAGCTTCAGTTTGTTTGTTCTAATCCGGGCGCGATCGCACTTCGTAGTATCTTGGAGTTACCGGATTTAAACGTTACTGTGGCACGGGGTGATGAGTCTCTGGATTTGGGAAAGGGACATGTTTTGGAGTTTATCCCTACTCCTAATCCCCGTTGGCCTGATTCTCTTTGCAGCGGCGATCGCAATACTGGTATTCTGTTTACTGATAAGTTTTTTGGCGTTCATGTTTGTGGCGATCAGGTATTGGATGAGGGCTGGGTTAGTCTGAATGAGGATCGTCGCTATTATTTTGATTGCGTGATGGCTCCTCATGCCACTCAGGTTGAGAAGGCTTTGGATAAGTTGGCGGGTTTTGAGGCTAGGTTATATGCTACTGGTCACGGTCAGTTGGTACGCTATAGTTTAATGCCTCTGACTCGATCTTATCGTCAGTGGTGTGAGGATCAAAGATCTCAGGATCTTTCTGTTGCTCTTCTTTATGCTTCGGCTTATGGAAATACTGGTACGGTTGCTTCTGCGATCGCGCGGGGTATTACTAAGGCTGGGGTTGCTGTAGAATCGATTAATTGTGAAGTCACTTCACCGGAGGAAATTCGGGCGGTGGTGGAAAAGGCGGATGGGTTTATTATGGGTTCTCCTACTTTGGGGGGACATGCACCAACGCCGATTCAAACTGCTTTGGGTATTGTTTTATCTACGGCAACGAAAACTAAGTTGGCGGGTGTTTTTGGTTCATTCGGTTGGAGTGGGGAAGCGATTGATTTGATTGAGGGTAAGTTTCGGGATGCGGGTTTTCAGTTTGGTTTTGATACTATTCGGGTGAAGTTTAAACCGACTGATGCAATTCTTAAGTTATGTGAGGAGGCGGGGACTGATTTTGCTCAGGCTCTGAGGAAGGTGAAAAAATCTCGCACTGCTCGTCAAAGTAGTATAACTTCTCAAGTGGATCGCACGGAACAAGCTGTGGGACGTTTGATTGGCTCTCTTTGCATTGTGACGGCGCAAAAGGGTGAGGTTTCGGGGGCAATGTTGGCGGATTGGATTGCTCAAGCTACTTTTAATCCTCCTGGTTTGACTGTGGCGGTGGCTAAGGATAGGGCGATGGAGTCTTTGCTTTATCAGGGGGATAAGTTTGTGGTAAATATTTTGGAGGAAGGGAAGCATTTGCCTTTGATGAAGCATTTCTTGAAGCCTTTTGCTCCTGGGGAAGATAGATTTGCTGGTGTGGCTACTGATACTGCTAATAATGGTTGTCCGATTCTGACTGATTCTTTATCTTATCTGGAATGTACGGTGGAAAATCGGATGGAATGTGGGGATCATTGGTTGGTTTATGGGGTGGTAAGTAATGGTAAATTACTGAAATCTGATGGGTTGACAGCAGTACATCACCGCAAGTCAGGAAATCATTATTAATTGATTGGGCAGTGGGGTGAAAGTTTTGAGTTTGGTGCAATAGACATCTCCAGAAAACAT
>DOIX01000140.1:86804-88150 GCA_003511885.1 Cyanobacteria bacterium UBA11153 | reverse complement strand
GGCATCAATAACATCATGAAGAGAAGCGGAATCCTCCCTGAGTAAACAGTTTGATTTCCATCCAGTAATTGTCAACTGTCCATTGTCAACTGTCCACTGCTATAGCAACCGCCACATCAGTTAGGACAGTTAGGACGCGATCAATAGAGCCTTAAGTTCTTGATCGATATGGGGTTTGATCTTCATCAAATAACTGTCAACTGTCAACTGTCAACTGCTATAGTAGGGTGCGTTACTTAACGCACCTACTTGCATTATATAGAGGGAACTGCGATTATCGTCTTGTTGTACCTCCTCGACAGCTAATTGCGTCTGTACATACTGGGGAATCAGGTTGAGGTGGTGGTTGATATTCAGCTAACGCTGGGAGTATAGTAATGAGAAATAAGCCGAGAAAACAAGTGGTGAAGAGTTTGGTATAGAATTGATTGTTTGGTGAAAAAAGCATGGGATTTGTTTGATAATTTGATTGATGTACTAAATGATATAATATAAGCAAATTAACTAACTAGCCAAGGCTTATAGGTGCAAGATTAAATGGAAAATCAGGAATAATCTCTGACAGAATTCAGACATGAGATTTGCATAAAACTGCAATAGACTTATTGCATAAATCCCATAATGCCCTCTAAATTCTGGATAATTTAGGGATTTTCAGATTAAGTTCCCCCCAGAATTGGGGGGTTAGGGGGGCAAAAATCCACTTTGGCAAGAGGTATAATAGCACTTACCTCGCCTATTTGTAAGGTGCGTTAAGTAACGCACCCTACTATATAACCTAAGTTGCTAGTTATAAGTTTAGATCTTTTCTATCCCCCTAAATCCCCCTTAAAAAGGGGGACTTTGAAAGAAAGTTTCCCCCTTTTTAAGGTTGGAGCGGGGGGATCAAACCGTCAATATTTGTAATTAGCAACTTGCATTATATAGATAATTTATCGACTCAAACCATATCCTGGTTGAGATTGCCATGAATAATTAGATGGAGGACAGCTTATAAATCGATCGTTGATTCCTGGTAAAATCTGTGAATAGGCTAAGATCAAACCAGTTAAAAATGATAGAATTGAATAAACTAACACGGAAGGTTGCATCTGGCTAATTTCCAATAAGTTGTCCTGGTAGCAATCCAGCCATCGCCGGGATGATTAACCATGGGCATAATTTATACAATAAAAGAATTCAACAAATAATGCAGCAAGTCTTTATGCCAACCTGATGGCGGAAAAATGCCAACCCGATTGCCGAAAAGTGCAATATGAGAAATATTTATTTATATATTTTAATCGATTAAAAGATGTAAATTTTTTTGATTTTATTTAACTAAATATTTAGGGCTTGCTGTATAA
>DOIX01000140.1:84847-86484 GCA_003511885.1 Cyanobacteria bacterium UBA11153 | reverse complement strand
GCCACACAAAAAAAAACCATACCCCACACCCCATCTTCACGAAAAGATTTTTTCAGCAAACCCTATTTAACAAAGGAGCAAAACCCCGCCGTAGAATTCTACGGCTCACAGCTCAAGTTCATTTTAATGGACTGAAATTATGATGCCAGTCAGTTTTAACTGACTTACCCCTCTTCTGTCACTTTCCGAATTCAAGGAATAAGAAATCAGCCAGATTACCCAGAAGAATAAAATCGCTGAAATTGATTAATTGCACTAATTAGATGATTAAATCCCCGCAATAAGTGAGAATTAGGAAAAATATCTATCCAGGGAGCAATTAACCATAAAAGAATAGTTGGCTGGATAACTAAACGAAAATTATTTAAAGTATTTTTCCAGCCAACCTGATGGTTCCATTCTTGATGCCTAGCCAAATCAACAGAATCATCTCGGCGATTTACTTCCGGAGTATTTTGTTGATTTAAAGCTAAAAAAACTGGGGAATTTAAACTAATCATTGTGTAAGCACAAAAAATAATTTCCCACCATTTCTCAATGTCTTGAAAATTAGTAAATCGATAATCTGTCCATCCTAATTCTTGCTTACATTGTCGAAACCCATATTCCACCCATGTTCTTAATCCGTAAAGATTACCCAATTTTTTCTTGATTTCCCCTTTGATATTTGTCATAACAAAGGAAGTTGAATTATCTGGCATCGTTTCTGGATCAGTCGTTATTTCCCAATAGGTTACAGCTCTTTTCTGTCCATAAATTATTTCTCTAATATATCTAGTCTCTGATTTTTCATTGCTAAATATTCTCTCAAATTTACACCATTTATTAGCCCTAACCTTTTCGTGGGAAGCCATCCGGACTCCGTGATTACTTCTAATTGACACAATATATGACAATTGATGTTTAGCTATTTCCTTAATAAATTGACGACTTTCTCCATATAAACTATCAGCCAACACTAATTCAATTTTGAAACCGTAATTAATTAATTCTGTAATAATTGACGCAGCTAACTCAATTTTTGTCTGGTATTTATCCGAGGCTTTTAGAGTGCCTCTGGGTTTAAATATTTTCACAATTAAGGGAAAAGTTATATTAGAGTAAATCCCATAAGCATTAACTGAAACTATTCCTCTGTCTACTTTTCCCACACTCCCTAAATACTGTCTGGAGACATAATCAGTCTTTTTTCCTTTTTTTCTATCTCCGGTTTCATCAATCACTACAGTAATGGCATTTCCCTTTAAAGCTTCTTTGATTTTCTTTAATCTTCTTGCTCTTAATTCTGTGACTGACCAAGGGGACTGAGAAATAAAATGATGTAAAGATTGGGCTGAATTTATCCCCACAACTTTGGCTATTTCTGGTAAGGATTTTCTTTTGATTGGCGAAATTATCCCGAGATGTAAATACTTGAAACATTCATAGTTTCTTACCTCTTTAAATAAGTTTTTATACTCGGCACAATATTCGTCTATCACCGAGACGGTCGTATCTGGTTCTCTGGCTAAATGTTTGAGGATTTGTAGTTCTACATCCATTGCTCTAACTTGATTCTAGCGTTTTTATTTTCTAACTCCTTGATTAATAATACCCGGAAAGTGACAAAAGAGGGTTACAGCGGTTCCCGCTCTTAT
>DOIX01000140.1:69371-84566 GCA_003511885.1 Cyanobacteria bacterium UBA11153 | reverse complement strand
TTACTGCGGAAACCGCTGTAAGCTATTAGGCAGTGGTTTGAACCACTGCCGGGTTATCGCTAATAGAGCAAGTTGTCAATTGTAACCGACTTTAGCTATTAGACAGAGAATAAATTTTATGGCAGCTATTCTCTGGCGGCTTTTCCCTGTTATTAACAACAATGCTAGATATCAATTAAGGCGCTGGACAAAATCCCAGAGAATTAACCGAATTTGACTGGACAACAGTACCATTATTACCCGATGCATTACCATTAAAAGTACCGCTAACAGGATTAAAAACAAAGCCATTACTGCTACTATTATTCCGTAAATCCAAACACAATGTAGAAGTCTCCAAAGTTTGCGCCCCAAAACCAAATGGGAAAAAGGGAAAGAATGAACCTGGATTAGCAATTAAGGTATTGAAACGCACCCCAGTAAAGAGACGAGAGGTATTAAATGTGGTCATTTCAATGCCAAATCGACCATTATTGTTTGTGGTATTCCCTTGTACTAAGCTGCGGAGGAAAGAGTTATTATTTGTTCTGGTGCTAATACCATCTAAACCATTACCGGAAGCTATGTTATTGGAAATAGTAGCAGTTGAGGTAGAGAAATTAAAGGATTCGAGGAAAATACCGTTGATGCCATTATTGTTAGCGGTATTATTATTGATAGTGATGGTTGAAGTGGAATTTCCTCTGGGGCTAACATATATACCATGGTCTCGATTGTTTGAAACTCGATTATTCGTGACATTGAGCGTACCTTGAGATACATCCTCAAATGAGGTAAAAATTCCCATTCTGCCATTGCGATAAATATCGTTATTATTGATATTTACCGTACCTGTTGCTGTATCATCAAGCACAATCCCAATCCCATCATAAGCATTGTCAGTAATGGCATTGTTGGTAATATTAATTGTGCCAATTGCTGTACCATTTAGTTCGCTTCTAATCCCCACCCATAGACTTCCCGGAGGACCATTTTGACTAATGATATTGTTAGCAATATTGAGGGTTTGTTGACTGCGATTGCTCCCAATGGTTTCAATCCCAATTGCTCTATTCGCAAAAATAGAGTTACCAGTAATATTGACAGTCCCTTGAGCTGTATCAAATATCTGTAGGCTAATACCATCAATCCCATTTCTAGAAATCACGTTGTTAGAGATATTAGCTGTTCCTTGAGCCGTACCTCTCAAGTTAAGAGTAATTCCATCTTCTACTGCATTGGTAATGGTATTGTTGGCAATTCTCAGATCGGCTGCACCGAAAGAATTGTCAATCAATATTCCACTGTCACTTCTAGTTCTATCGATGATATTGTTAGCAATATTAATTCCTCCAGTTACGTTCTCTAGTTTAATAGCTTCCTGGGCTGGATTTACGATCAGGTTATTGCGAATTGTCACATTTCTCACATTTCTACCAAAAACAGCAGAATCCGGTGCATTAATAATGGCAAATCCAGCTAAAGTGCTGTTATTTCTCATGATAACTAATGGGTCAATAGAAGGCAGTTGCCCGGTTCCCGATAGCGGTAAAATTACAGTACCAGCCTGTTTTGTATCCAATTCTTGTACTGGGCCTGTAGAAAGAACTTGCACTTGATCTGGAATTTCAAATGGGAGAATTTCTGAGTTATTACCCAACTGAACGTAAACAATATTATTACCATCAGATACAGTACCATCAATTCCATTTTGCACCGTACCAACAGGAGATTCAAAGGTGCCATTTCCGCCATTTGCACCCAAAACAACATGTTGAAACCGCCAAGGTTGATTCGTTTCTGGATTAATGGCTGCAACTCGATCTTGTTCTGTTTGTTCGAGAACTAAGATTGTAGATTGACGGGCTACAGTATCCCCCATCCGATCTAATCCTTTTGGTTTATCATCATTATTACCACGGGCAGAAGTACCGGGAAAAGTAATTCCCAAACTAGCAACTACTCTAGTGTCAAATATCCTGTCATTTTGCACCGATAAGTTCAAAGTTAGATAATCAGTTGGGCGAATTTCTAACCTACCTTTTACCCCTAAAGCACTATCGTCACCGGGAGCATCAATATAGTATAATCCTGCATAACCGCGCAGCGAACCTTCTCCTAATCTGGCAATTTTACCACCAAATTCTGTATCTACTTCTGTCATTGCCGATTCAAATTGGCGAGTGCGATTCAGTAATAAATCGTTTCCTTGAAAGCCAAAAACACTGGGAAAACTTTCATCAGCTAACTGACGGTTATCACCAATAGGAAAGTAACCATTAATCCGGAAATCCCAGTTTTCGCCTAAAGTTTCAAACCCCACACCAATTTGGTTGAAAGAGTTATTCCCTGTATCGCGGTTATCGTAAGCAATATAACCACCATAAACTCGGTTAGCAGATTCATCAAAAAATCGTTGTCCAAGTACTACATTTCCACCTAAAGCCGCATTATTTTGTAACAGTAATCTACCTTCGATAAAGGTGAGGTTTTTACCTGGATTTTGAAATAAAGGAATGAAGCCTTCAAAACTGGTAAATCCTTCTTCATAGCCAGCCCCTTCGGTGGTGTAGCGAATCCCTCCTCTGACGCTGAAGGTGTTAGTTTCTGTTTCCTGGGTATTTGGTTTTTCTTCTGTATCTCTTTCCTCTGTTTCCTGGGTAGTTGGTGGTTTTTGTCTATCTCTATCTCTTTCCTCTGTTTCCTGGGTAGTTGGTGATGGTGGGAAAGGTGGTGGCTGATATTCTGCAATATCAGATGGCGCTAAAGCGTCTGCTACCAAGGGATTTAGTGGGGAGGGTTGAGGATTGTTAGATGGCGCTGAAGCGCCTACTACTAACGTTTGGGGATTTGGGGAGGGCGCTGAAGCCCTTATTACTAAAGGAGATTCGGTTTCTAAGTTAAGTTTTGCTGGATTTTCTGGGCTTGGTTGAGTTTCTGGGTTTGATGTTTGAGCGATGGCGATGGTGGGAGGAAAGGTAATCGCACTGGAGGTAAATGTACCAACTAAAAATAGGCTAATGTAAGGTGAATAATTTACTGCTTTCATTTCAATTACACTCTAATTCTCTTAATTCATAGAATAAAAGGATTTGAAGTGTAATTCATTCACCTTTTCTGCCAACTTTATTGCCGAAATCAGCCAACTCCTTGGCAGAAAACTACATACTTTTTGCTAATATCAAATCCCCGACTGCTATCCGCTGATGAAGTCGAGGATTTGAAGAGGGTAGTATCTCAAAAATGCCAAAACCTAAATCGACTGACACGCCAAGTCAATTCACAAATTGTCCCTTTCGGGGAACGGGGTAATCGCTGAAACTTTCCCCCTAAACTTCGCGCCAGATTTCTTGCCTGTCGGGTTCCCCTACCACCAGATTTGGCAGTATGGTAAGATGAACTAAGACCAACTCCATTATCCGTAATGCGAATCAGATTATTACCTTCTTCTTGAGTGCAAATCACCTCTAAGCGAGTCGCACCTTCGGCATATTTCCCCACATTACACAAAGCTTCTTCTAGAAATCGGCACAAGTCTCGCTTTTTCTCAATGCTTAAAATTCGACTGTCAATATTTTCAAATTTAATTACTTTAACCTTAATAGTTTTAAAGGATGGAAAATCGCGCGCTATAGTATTGCTATAGACTTCGTAGAGAATTTCGTGCGTATGCAAGTGCAAATCTAGTTCTAAGTTACTACCTAAATAAATAAAGTTATCTTCAGTTAAGCTTTTGCGCCGCATTGATTCATAAATAGCCCGTAATTCTTGATTTAATTTTTGCAGTTCTAAAATTAATGATTCTGGTGGCAAATCATCCTCTTGAGTCCGTCTCAGTATCTTAGCTAAGGTTTGCAGAGGTCCATTATGAATAGTATCAAAGGTTTGATCGATGATCGATTGTCGTTCTTTCAGTCGAGCGTTGACATCCTGTTCATACCGATAGAATGCAGCCAATCCCGCACCATTAAGAAATAATGCTAATATAGATGGAACAAAGGGAATCCACCAACCAATTAATAAAAAACCATAGCAAATACCAGTTAAGGTAATGCTGGTTAATCCCAGATATAAAATACTCCATAAAGGAGATTGGATAAACCTACCTATACTAATACCCAAAGCACCCCAAATAAAAATCCAAAGATACTCCCAACCATCTGCCCAAACCTTTAATAAAGGTCGTCCATCCAAGACAGTGCTGACAATTTGGCTTACCGCGTGGGCTTGAATTTGTACCCCATAAATCAGTCCGGGGTTAACATCAGAAATGGCATTAGAGTTTAATAAATCTGGGGCACTGAGGGTAGTGATACCAATGAGAATAATGCGATCTCGAATCCAACTCTCAGGCACTTTTCCCTTTTTGATATCATTCAGCGATACCATCCGAAATGGTTTTCTACCGCTACGAAAATTGAGGAAGATTTGATTTCCCCCACTATCCATTCTCACATATCCCCCTGAATTAGGGCGAAAGCGAGTAAGCTCAGTTGAACCAAACCTCATCGCCCAGGGATCGCGAGTGCCATTTTCTAAGGTAATTCCTCGCTGGCCTAGATAGGTTTCAGCTAACCGAATCGTTAAAGAAAATTTATACTTTCCCTTACTATCTGAGCTACCAATCAGGCTGCGTCTTATATGTCCATCCGGATCGAGAATAGCATCAGCAAACCCAATTTGTTTGGAGGGAATATCCTTTGGTGGCTTAACTGTTAAGCCGATTGTGTCGGGCAATGATTTTTCAATAGCAATGACATTTTTCATGTCTTTAAATGCTGCAACTAATTCAGCATTACCTGGTGACACAGGTAAATCTCTATAAATATCAATACCAATGACACTCGGTTTATAACTCTGCAATTTTCTAAGGACTTCGGCAATTTCTCCGTCAGGTATGGGATAAGTTCCCGCCTGACGAATATCTTTTTCATTAATTCCGACAATTAAAATTCTTTCGTCAATTGCTTCTGGAGGACGAAGCCGCAGCAATGTATCAAGATTTGTCCATTCAAGAAACTGTATAGTTCCTGATAAACGAGCTACCACTACTACTCCAATCGCCACAATCCCTGGTAGTACCCCGACTCGCCAAGTTTTTAGCTCTGCTTTGATTTTTGTCCGAATTTTACTACTAATCATTAATCATTAGTCATTGGTTATTGGCTATTTGTCAATTAGCAAAATTCTCATCCCGAGTCCCCACTCCCGATTCCTTAGCCCCTAACCCCTAACCTCTAATTAGTCAATTAAACCTTCTTCCCTCGCCTGAATTTCAGTTTGAATGCGGATATTTTTACCATCTTCTGGATAAACACCCAGAGCATCTTGAACTTTATTCCAATAATGACGTACTGTTCTCTCTGCTACATTCATCCGCTGTGCGATCGCTTTATCCTGCAATCCATCTTCAAATGCTAGCTTCAGCATCTGTAGCCATTCGGGTTTCACTTCCAACCCACTTCTCATCTCTTTGGGAGTATAAACTACTCCCTGCATTGCCCAATCAACTTTAGCCAACATTTCTTTCATTGGCAGACTTTTATCTGCGATGGTAAATCCCCCTTCATGGGTGTCAATAGTAGGTTTAAGACGTACCAGAGATCGGACATGAGCGCTCTGTACTACTATATTGAGGGTTGGATACTCCTTCATTAAAGTTCTCAAAAGTTGCACGCCACTATCAGAGCGAGCAATTTCTCCAGGTTTCTCCGGAATAGAAAGATCCGTAACCAAGAGATCCGGATGAGAAGTTTCCACCTGATTTTTGGCACTTTCTGCAGTTTGAGCTGTTAATATTTCCGCATCTGGGTAGTGCCGTGTTAACACGTCAATTGTTCCCTCCAGCACTGATTCGTGATCGTCAAGAACAAGAATTTTCATCCTACACCTCTTTCAATCAGTCAAAAGTCACTAGTCAAAAGTCAAAACTTCTCCGTCACTTCCTAGCCAAAAGCATCTAATTCCCCCATCGAAAATACCAAACTTCCCCTGAATCTTGGTACTCATGTAAGGATTCTCCCGATGCTATGAATTGAAATGATTCGCTGAGATATTCCCAATCCTGTAATCGAGAATCTGACATTAATATATCTCCATTACTACCAGGAATTTTTACCATTAGTTCAGCTAAATTATCCTTGATTTTTAACCTTATATGAATTGAAAATTCAGCTAAATATTCTGATGAAATTATTCTCAACAATTCATTCAATGCCATTAAAACGATCCTGCACCGTTCTGGTGGTTCATACCTCCACTCAACGGGTAAATCTAGATCTATCTTTACCTGAGACATTCTCTCTCGCCATGATTCAACGATATATTGAATTGCTAAGGGCAAGCTATCTTCACTATAGGGAGGTACTAAACGATCCACTAATCGATCTAAGGAATCATGAAATTCCTCGATTTTATCGAGCAAATTTTGACCAAGACGATGGGAAATCTCCTTACTATCTTCTAAGGATAATTCTAAAGTACGGCGCATTGCTAATGATTCTTGCAACAACCCATTCCGGATTTGATCCGCCTCACAGTCTAGTTGGATCGATTGTCTTCGATACAACCACTGTAGGGCTTGTTGCGTCCTCAAATAGGACAATAGCAATCCAAATGAGATCGTGATACAGGTGATTAAAACCACATTTTCCTGGCTAGAGTGACAGAGTTGTTTTAGCGGGCTATTTCATTACTATCATAAATCTTGAGCATCACCAAGATATTTAGTTTTTATGCCAAGTTGCTTGCCAAAGTTGGACGAGTCGTTGGCAGAATTATGCCATTACCTTTGCCGAAAACTGCCACTTATAGCGAGGGACTATTCGCTCGGTACTATTGGATCGGGAAGAAAGATGATAAAATCACTGGTTTTAGGAATTGAGAATGTCTTAACCGCCCTAACAGTTGCTATATTATCCCTGTTGACTTCTTTAGCTCCTATGGAGGATCCTTATTTTTGGAGTGCTTTTATTGCTTCAGGGGATTGGAGGGGAATGAAAGACTAGGGCGTGTCTTCAAAGTATAAAATTTGACATAGAGGCAATCTGGGGGTGTTAGAGAAGGGTGTCCCTGCCGGAAAATTCCGAGCCTGAAAACACGCCCAAGTCTTTGTGAATATTCCAATGCGGATGGCGAGACTCGAACTCGCAAGGCTTACGCCACACGCCCCTCAAGCGTGCGTGTCTACCGATTCCACCACATCCGCGTGATTAATTATTATAGCAGATAGTGTGAGAAAATTACTCATTCGCCATAAATTTTAGATCGGAGTAGGGTTCATTCTTGTCCGGAATCGGGTTACACAAAACATAGAGATGTAGCAGCAGCACCAATTGTCCGCAATCGTGGGCTGTCTGGGGTGGGAGGAATCATGGAGAATCAAGAAATTGCCTGTGGAGACAACCTGACGGGGACTGGCAACAGTCTAGTTAAGAGTCAAAGAAGCAGGAAGAAAGGGAAAGAAGCGCGTCTATTGACCGCTTCGTAATATCCTTTTAAGCGCTACCCCGTGTTTCAACTGGGGGAGTACGTCAATCCCCTTTCTCACGATTACCCGAAAACGGTTTATCCTACAGATCGTGGATGTAGCAACTATATATATTATGCAAATTTCCAAAATCTTGATTGCCAATCGTGGGGAAATTGCCCTGCGGATTCTCCGCACCTGTGAAGAGATGGGGATACCAACAGTTGCCGTTCACTCTACCATCGATCGCAATACTCTCCACGTTCAATTGGCGGATGAGGCTGTCTGTATTGGGGAGCCTCCGAGTAGCAAAAGTTATCTGAATATTCCCAATATTATTGCTGCTGCCCTGACTCGGAATGCGACGGCGATTCATCCCGGCTATGGGTTTTTGGCGGAAAATGCCCGATTTGCGGAAATCTGTGCGGATCATCAAATTGCTTTTATTGGGCCATCTCCGGAAGCGATGCGGGCAATGGGGGATAAATCTACCGCTAAAGAAACTATGCAGCGGGCGGGTGTACCTACTGTGCCGGGAAGTGATGGCTTGCTGACTAGCGAGGCAGAAGCTTTGGCGATTGCGAAAAAAATTGGCTATCCGGTGATGATTAAGGCGACTGCTGGTGGTGGTGGTAGGGGGATGCGCTTTGTCCAAGAGGAAAGCGAATTACCTAGACTTTTTCAAGCTGCGCAAGGGGAAGCAGAAGCTGCTTTTGGCAATCCCGGCGTTTATATGGAAAAATTTATTGTCCGTCCCCGCCATATTGAGTTTCAAATTATGGCTGATAGTCACGGGAATGTCATTCATTTGGGGGAAAGAGATTGTTCCATCCAACGTCGGCATCAGAAACTATTGGAAGAAGCGCCTAGTCCAATTCTCTCTCCAGAATTGCGGGCAAAAATGGGGAATGCTGCCGTGATGGCAGCGAAGTCAATTAATTATGTTGGTGCGGGTACGGTGGAGTTTTTGCTGGATGCTTCGGGTGACTTCTATTTTATGGAAATGAATACTCGGATTCAGGTAGAACATCCGGTGACAGAGATGATATGTGGCTTGGATTTAATTGCGGAACAAATTCGGGTGGCTCAAGGGGAGAAATTGAGTTTAACTCAAGACCAAGTTATCCTAAAAGGTCATGCGATTGAATGTAGAATTAATGCGGAAGATCCCGATCGCAATTTTCGTCCTCATCCCGGCAAGATTAGCGGCTACCTGCCACCAGGCGGGCCGGGTGTCCGGATGGATTCCCATGTCTATACTGATTATGAAATTCCTGCCTATTACGATTCTTTGATTGGTAAGTTAATTGTTTGGGGACATAACCGAGAAGCGGCAATTAAACGGATGAAACGAGCTTTACGAGAATGTGCGATTACTGGCGTACCGACGACTATTCCTTTCCATCAAAAAATTATGGAAAATCCTGGTTTTATTAAGGGTGATGTTTATACTAATTTTGTGGAACAAATGATGGACAATCAAAGATAAATTGTCCAAAATTATCAGAAACCTGGTTTCTTTAAGAAACCAGGTTTCTCGTTATTCGTGTTTTAGACTTTTTCAGCAAGCCCTAGCTATACTTTCTGCGTTTCAGCCAAAAACTGCTTAAACCAATTAATGCTAAACCTCCTAAATTAGCGGGTTCAGATACTTTTGCTGCTGGCACAAATCGACCAACTTGGGTACTGCTAGCCTTTAAGGAGTAGAGATAAGCGGGAATTAATTTCTGTCCAGTTGGACAACCGCTATCAATGGGTACTTGAGTTGAAATTGTCCCATCTGTACAAACATCAAACTGAGTACTGCTACCAGATTGAGTTACGCTAAAATCGTTATCTGTTCCTAATATAATCGCGTAGGAACCATCCTTTAGTTTTGGGCCGATGGTTAAACCTTCAAGTTTTTCTGGGAGGATTTGTCCATTTGCTGTTAGCAAACTGGCAACGTCAGCAAATAAAGTTTTGCTAACTGCGCTGACACCAATTGGTAGCGTATTTGTCCCAGCTAAGGAAATACCGCTAACATTGGTTGCACCTGTCAAATCAATTTTGTACACCCGTTTGCTACCTACAGGATTGCTACCTGTAGGATCGTCTACTCCTACACCCCGGTTATCTCTTTCTAAGACCAAAAATTCTGTCTCATTAATCGCAGTAATGGCACTGATACCAATACTTCTTCCTTGACTTGTTGCACTAAAATCATTAGCAGTTCCGGGAATACGGCTGTTGATATCAGCTAGACTTTCTAGCTGGTAAATATATTGAGCTGTACTTAATCCTGTGGCAGTATCAAATTCGACAATTCTTAAATTGTTACTGCGCCTTCCATCATTGGAAGCTCCTTCATTAACTAAGGGATCTTGGAGCATTGCTAAGAGTTTTTTGCCATCTGGAGTCATGGCTAAACCTTCAAATCCCCGATTATCTTGACGGCCTGTAGTAATTGTACCTCGACCATCCAAATAATTAGGAGTACTGCCAGCTTGAGGCAAAATATTGTTGGGAGTTTGAAACGCCCGAATCAAGGAACCAGTTGAGCTAAATTCATAAACAGAAGGACCGTATTCATCAGAAATGTAGAAGTTACCATTGGGTGCAACTACAAATCCTTCGGGATCTAAACTCAAACCGAGAACTTCTTTATTGCCATTGAGGAGTTGAGGGTTCAATCCATTGAAATGTTCGCCATCCTTACTTAAGAGAATAGTCTCTAGCAAATTGAAATTTGCGATCGCGCCTGTGTGAGAATCTACATCTAAGGAAAACTTCTGGACTCTAGTATTATAAGAGATTAAGCCACCACCTGGGCCTCTGTCCCCAAGTCCATAATAAATATTATGATGGCGATCGTAATACAGATCTGAGAAAAAACCAAAGCGATTAACGTTAGCACCACCGCTACCACCATTTAGGGAAGATAAATCTGTGGTGTCACCAGGAAAACTTAAGGCATTGCTAAAGGAAACTCCTGTAGCAGCATGACTATTGGCGACAATATTTACCACAGATATGGTAAGGGAACAACCCAGCAAAGAAAGCCAATTTTTTGCTTGCTTCATTTTTTGAATAGATGGTAGAGGGCTTATAGGAATATATATATAACGAGTGCTGGGCAGAAGAGGTTAAGTAGAGTTTAATTAAAGTTTATGGAAGCTTTTCTTCTTGAAAAATTTACAAAACTATCCCTCAGCTTCATCTTAGCTTTACAAATAGGCTGTTTTCTATCTAGAGGGGATGGGAATTGTAGGTATAGCAGTTGACAATGAGTTATTTCTGCCAACCTACACTAGTGAGGTAGCAGACTAGCAATGGAAACCCATTCTTTCAATTCTACTCAATACCCGCGTCACTAATTCTGGGCCTAAAACTGGCTTGGTAATGAAATCATCTGCACCCGCTGCAAAGGCTTGGCTGAGTGAGGCGCTATCGGTATGGGCTGTTACTACCAAAATCGGTAAATCTCCCCACTGACTATCTTGGCGGATTACCTGACATAATTCAAGCCCATTAACGAGGGGCATTTCTAAATCTAATATGACTAAGTTGGGTGAAGTTGCAATGAGAATTTGCCAAAATTGTTCTGGTTTTGTTAAGGTAATTACTTGTAAACCCCAAGGATTGAGGAATCCTGATAAAGTAGCAAGGGATACCGGATCGTCATCGACAATTAGTACCGTGGCTTCTTTGGTTTGAGATTGGGGTAAAACGCGGGAAATTGCCTGAAAAATTTGCTCGGTTGTGGCAGGTTTATGGATAAATTGCTTTGCTCCTAAACGAGATACAGCCAAGCGATTCGCAAGGCTATCTCTGGCTGTGAAGACTATAACTGGCAGATGGGGTAGTTTTTCTTTTAATTCTCGCAATAGTGTTAATCCATCTTCTTCTGTATCTGGAAAAGTTAAGTCCAAAAGTACGACATCAGGAGTGGCTAAAGCAATTCGCGATCGCGCTTTGATCAAATTCGGCGCAATTTTGAGCCTAATGCCCCAGTATTCGGCTTCTGCTAGTAGTTTCTCGGTGAGGATGGAATCGTCATCAATTACTAATACGCGATAATTTTTTCCAGGAGTAACTGGGGCAGATTTATCGGGAATGGGAGTTTGTGTAAGTTCTTTTTTCAATCCTGTCACTAGTTGACAGAAACGGGATATTTCCGCTGGAGCTAGGCTGGGATTATTAATTAAGAGATGTTCTATTTCTCGTGCTAATTTAGAGCCTTCTGGATAACCAAATGAACCCATCGAGCCTGCTAATTTATGGGCTTCCTGTTTGGCACTATCGTGTAATTCTCGATCTAGCTTTCCCTCTACCATTGCTGTATTTGCTGCTACTAATACTGAAACTTGATCGTGAAAAGAGTTACGGAATCTTTCTATGACTCTATTCACGGCGGCTATATTTTTGGGTTTTTGAGTTTTTTCTGTTTTAGGGGTGTGAGGATTAGTATGGCTTTCTTTAGGATTGGGCTTGAGTCGATAACCCATACCATAAATGGTTTGAATAATATCTTCTGTGAGTCCAGATTCTTTCAATTTCTTCCGCAAATCTTTAATATGAGTATTAATTGCTCTTTCCGTGGGAGGATCGTCAAATTCCCACAAACGATCTAGAATAGCACTGCGAGTAAAGATGCGATTAGGATTGTGGAGAAATAATTCTAATAATTTGTATTCTGTGGCAGTCAGAGAAATTATGGTACTGCCAAAAGTTACCGTCGCAGCATTTAAGTTTACAGATAAATTTCCCCAAGTTAAGGCAGAATAAGAGTCTAAATCGCTGCCCCCACTCCGTCGCCATAATGCCCGGATTCTGGCTAGCAAAGTTTCTGGATTATATGGCTTAATTACATAATCATCTGCGCCAGCATCTAAGCCTGCCACTAGATCGGAATTGGCATCTTTCGCAGTTAGGAGTAGAATAGGTTTGGCATAATTTTGCGATCGCAATTTTTGACAAAGGCTAATCCCATCTAGTTTCGGAAGCTGCAAATCTAGTAAAATGAGATCGTATTCAACTGTTATTGCCATATTTAAGCCAGTTTCCCCATCTACTGCAATATCGATTTCATATTGATTTGCAGTCAGAAGCTTGGTGAGGGTAGCACTAATTAATGTATCATCTTCTACCAGCAGAATTTTCATGATCGTGAGGTTGCCTGGTTGTGGATACCTCAATTTTATCTCAACTACTAACTTTTAGGGAATTTCCCTTGAATGATGTAAATTATGACGAAAAAGGAACTTTCATTAAAGCCATAGTTAAATCTTCTATCTTAAAAGGCTTACGAATAAAATCATTCATCCCTGCTTCCAAGCATTCTTGACGATCTTCTTCCATGGCGTTGGCGGTAAGAGCTATAATATATGGTTGATTATCTCCTGGCAGACGGTTGCGAATATATCTACTGGTTTCGAGTCCATCTAATTCTGGCATCTGGACATCCATTAAAACTACGTTATATGACTGACGCTCTAGTGCCTCTAAAACTTCTCTGCCATTGGCAGCAATATCTGCTTGATAACCCAGACGTTTGATCTGCATTAAAGCCACTTTTTGGTTAACAATGTTGTCTTCTGCCAGAAGGATTTTTAGTGGGCAGTTTTGCCCCAGACTTCGGTGATTTTTTAATTCTATTTTTTCAGAAAAATTATCTAATTTTTTGATAATTTCAGGTTGACTTAAAATAGAAATAACAGTATTATAAAGCTTGGTACTTTTAATCGGTTTAGTCAGAATCGCAGCAAAGTATTTCTCTAAAATAGGTGGATTTATCCCTACAGAAGTAAGTAATATCAATGGCAACTGGGGATCTTGATGGTTTTTCTGAATTATTTCCGCTAAGGTTAAGCCATCCATATTGGGCATTTGCATATCTAAAACTCCGATATCGAAGGGTGGTTGCTCTTGCAAAAAGGCTAAAGCTTCCGCTCCCGATTCTGCTTCAACGACAAACATACCCCAGGATTGGGCTTGCAAACGAATAATCTGACGATTGGTAGGGTTATCGTCTACTACTAATAGTCGCTTATTTTGCAAATTAACCAATTCTAAACGATCGGAAATAACCTGACTCTGGGTGGTGGATTTTCCTCGGATAGTGAAGTGAAAAGTTGAACCTTTACCTGCATCACTTTCTACCCATATTTCACCTCCCATCAGATTCACAATGCGTTTGCTAATAGCTAATCCTAATCCCGTACCACCATACTTGCGGGTGGATGAAGCATCAACCTGGGTAAAGGATTGAAATAATTGAGAAATACGATCTTGAGGAATACCAATGCCTGTATCTTTAACTTGAAAATGTAATTCATACCAAGAATCTTGGGTACTGTTACTTTCAGAAGATTCAAGATTTACTGAGTTAATTGATTTGGCCTTTAAGAAAACAAATATTTCTCCTGATTCAGTAAATTTAATTGCATTACCAAGTAAATTTACTAAAACTTGGCGCAGGCGGGTGCTGTCAGTAACGATTGCATTGGGTGTATTCCTTTCAATCAGATAGCCCAATTCCAGATTTTTTGCTATGGCTTTGCTGGTAATTAACTCCAGGGCACTCTCAATACATTCAGATAAATTACAAGACTGTTGTTCTAATTCTAGTTTACCTGCTTCAATTTTGGAAAAGTCAAGAATATCGTTGATAATATCAAGTAAACCATCGCCACTATTCCGCACTATTTCTACAAATTCTCTCTGTTGAGGATTAAGATTAGTATCAAGTAGCAAACTTGTCATCCCAATCACTGCATTCATGGGGGTGCGGATTTCATGGCTCATATTCGCCAGAAATTCTGATTTAGCACGATTAGCTGATTCGGCAGCAATTTTGGCGTTTGCTAATTCAAGAATTAGTTTTTCTTTGGCTCTATCTTCTGCTTCAACTATTTGGGCAAGTTTATGTCCATATAATGTGACAGATACGATTGTCATAAAAATTGCCAAGGCTATGATATACTCATATTTTTTTAATCGTTTTGTTTCGGCTTTTTGCCGATCTAGTAATTCTTGTTGAATTTCACTAATATTTTGACGTAAATCGTTCAATATTACATTTAATTCACTATAGCGACGATCCATGATAGCCATTTGTGCCGCTGCTTTTTTCGGTTGATTTTCTTGAAAATAATAAAAAATTGACTTGGTTTCATTTGTCATATTCCTCATCGCTTGCTTAATTTTATCTAAATTGATCAACAAGGGTGAGGATTTATCTGGATTAATATTTGTCTTTAGGTCTTTTTCTAGGGAATCAAGTTTTTGATAAAAAGCCGCTATTGCTAGGCTTAAATTTTTCGTTTCTTCTTGTGGATTTTGAGATTGAAATATATTATTACCAGGAGCATTTACAGCACCAGCTAATTGTCCTAATTGTGAATATTGATGTAACCGTTGCGACCATTGTTGATTGATGGCAACAGACTTGGCATAGTTGCTTGTAATTTGATGATTTAGATATAAGCTAGCCGAAATAGTGGCTATATCAAACATGGCCAATAAATAATATATTAAATGCCATTTTGGTCTAGATTTAATTTTGTCTGTAATACTTTGATGAACAGAAATCATTTGATTGCTTCCTAGTTGGGATTGTATAGTAAACTACATACTTTAATATAGCTTAGGAAATTAGGACTAGTGGCATCGGAATTCCCGATGTTGAAGGTTATCGATCCCCAAACTGTATGGGGAAAGTAAGGTAAGCTGCTACGGATTTAATTTGTATATCCCCACACCCTACA
>DOIX01000140.1:42629-69168 GCA_003511885.1 Cyanobacteria bacterium UBA11153 | reverse complement strand
AATTTGTATATCCCCACACCCTACACCCCACAGCCCTTTCGACAAATTTCATATCCAATTTAGATGAGCTACAGCTTAGAACTGAAAGTTGACTTTTTGTGTCAGAAGTAATATAATTTCCACCTAATAGAGTAAGTCGGCTTAATCCAGCAAATCTTTGGGTTTATCGCCCAAAAGTAAGATCGAGCTGGAGCGGAGGAACCAATTTTTGGGGCGTATCTCTATGCTTGGTAACTAGAGCATAGAGAGGGACAACTCTCTTTCCTAGCCCGTCAGCTAACTTCGTAGGCATTGAGAGGAGACTGAAGAGACAGCATTCTTAGTAATGCCTTGCACTCATCAGTAATCCTGGCTGGTACTGCTCATTTCTTTTGTACCTGCTCTTGACAAGAGGCATGAAAAATGATATCTCAACTAAACTTGGCTGCAATTTTTGCAGTCAGCAGTAAAGCTGTTTGGAAACGGGCAAAACCCCTAATATGGCGGGATGTAGTCATATTACCTGCCATTGGAATTGCCGGAATAATTGCCCTGTGGTGGTTTACGGCTACCTTTTGTACAGATTTAATGCCAACTCCCCTTCAGGCTTTAATTGATAGTGCCGAATATGCCAATCCATTCTTTCGTAAAGGACCTGGTAATTTAGGATTAGGTTGGTTATTATTGGCAAGTTTGCGGCGGGTTTTATTAGGATTTGTATTAGGGGCGGTAGTAGCGATTCCGTTGGGTTTTTTGATCGGGATGTCTAGAGTAGCAATGCTGATTCTGAATCCCTTAATTCAAGTATTTAAACCCGTATCACCCTTAGCTTGGTTACCCATTGCTTTATCAATTTTTAACTTGGCGGAACCTTCGGCAATTTTTGTCATCTTTATTACCTCATTGTGGCCGACAATTATTAATACAGCCCTGGGTGTATCTAGTGTAAATAAGGATTATCTAGATGTAGCCCAAGTTTTAGAAATGCCGAGCTGGCGGCAAATTACTAAGATTATTTGGCCTGCAAGTTTGCCCTATATTTTTACTGGCTTGCGGATTAGTTTAGGGATTGCTTGGTTAGTAATTGTCGCGGTGGAAATGCTGACAGGTGGAATTGGTATTGGGTTCTTTGTTTGGGATCAATGGAATCGTCTTAACCTAAGTGCGGTATTTTTAGCGGTGATTGTGATTGGTGTGACGGGGTTGGTGTTGGATTATGCGTTAGGTAGAGTTCAGGTTTTGGTAACTCGTCGTCCAGTTTTGGTGAATAGATAGTTTTTTAACGCAAAGGTACGCAAAGTTTGAAGCAAAGGTACGCAAAGGTTTTTCAGTAATCCTTTGCCCATGCCCCTATTCTCTATTCCTTTGATTAATATGTTGAACCGACGCAGATTTTTAGAACAAATGGGCGTGGCAACGGCAGGAGTTGCCCTATCATCTTGTGGAATTAAGGGTGTTAATGCGCCCCAGGAATTATCCCAAGAGGCTTTGGCTGTTGAACAGATTGTTAATCCCAAGACTTTGGAAAAACCTAATCTTACGGTTGGGTATGTACCTGTTAATGATTGTGCCCCATTTGCGATCGCATATCAGAAGGGTTTCTTTCGCAAGTATGGATTGAATGTGACTCTCAGTCGCGAGGCGAGTTGGGCTAATTCTCGTGATGGGATTATTTTTGGGCGTTTGGATGCTTCCCCCGTGGTATCTGGTGCAGTGACAAATGCCAGAATTGGGGCGGAAGGTGCGCGTCATGCACCTTTATGTGCAGCAATGACGATTCATCGACATGGCAATGCGATGACGATGAATAAAGCGATGTGGGATTACGGATTGCGTCCCTGGCATGAATATAATGGAGATTTGGAGAGATTTGGGCGAGATTTTCGGGGTTATTTTGATAGTTTGCCTGCCGAAGCACGGATTTGGGCAGTTGTCTTAAGTTCGGCAATTTACGAATACTTTGTGCGCTATTTGTCGGCAGCGGCTGGGGTAAATCCTACCGCAAAATTTCGAGTAATTATTATTCCACCGCCTCAAATGGTTAATACGATGCGGATTGGGGCAATTCAAGGCTATATGGTAGCGGAACCTTGGAATACACGGGCAATTACAGGCAATGAAGGTGTGGGCTTTACCTTTGCCCAAGGTAGAGAAATATGGGAGGGACACCCAGACAGATTATTGGGAGTAATGGAATCATTTATTGAGGAAAATCCCCAAACTTATCGCAGTTTAGTCAAAGCCATGATCGAAGCTTGTCAATATTGTAGCAATCCCCAAAATCGCTCCGAAATAGCTCAATTAATTACTAGTCCTTCCTTTACAGGTGCCAAACCCAAAAAAGGTCCAATTGATAAATTTACCAAGCCAGGAATTCTTGGGGAATATAACTACGGCGGCTTTGACAAGAAAAAACGGATTATTAACGATATTGAAACCACAATGTTTTTCGATCTTCCCTCCAAACTCAAGCAAATTCCCGGCGATCATTCCACATTTTTATGGCAATCAGAAAGTATCTGGATTATGACTCAAGCAACACGCTGGGGACAAATCAAAGAATTCCCCAAAGATGCCGAAAAAAAAGCACATCAAGCATGGCGCACGGATCTCTATCGAGAAATTGCTGCGGAAATGGGAATTCAATGTCCCAAAGACGACTACAAAATAGAACCCGCCGAAGCCTTTATCGACAAAAAAGCCTTCGATCCCAGCAATCCCATCGGTTATCTCAACAGCTTTGAAATTCGAGCCAATTCCCCCCAAACATTCTACTTATCCTAACTCAGCCCCCTCCCACAAACCTTACGCCCTTTGCGATAAATATTGCGTTATTTGCGTTAAAAAATCTAATCAGACAATACAATGAAATCCCCCAATTCATCACCCCAAGCAACCCCTCAAACCAGTCGCGATCGCAAATTCCTCGAAATCGAACAAATCGTCAAATCTTATCCCCGCAAAGACGGAAGCGAATTAGTCATTTTAGATAGAATCGATCTCACTATTGGCGCAGCAGAATTTATTTCTGTAATTGGCCACTCTGGTTGCGGCAAATCAACCCTCCTGAAAATCGTTGCCGGGTTAGAAAAACCCACATCTGGCATAGCAAAACTAGAAGGAAAAGAGATTCGCAAGCCAGGTGCGGATCGGATGATGGTGTTTCAGCACTATTCCCTCCTGCCCTGGTTAACCGTAGAAGAAAATATTCAGTTAGCCGTCGATGAAGTAATGAAAAAAGCTTCTACTGTAGAGAAAAAACAGATAGTTAGCGAACACCTCACCATGGTAAATTTAACCGAATCTGCTCATAAATACCCAGATGAAATTTCTGGAGGAATGAAACAAAGAGTGGGGATTGCCCGTGCTTTAGCTACACGTCCGAAAATGTTATTAATGGATGAACCTTTTGGGGCATTAGATGCCCTAACCCGACGCAAATTACAGAAACAAGTGCTGGATATTTGGGAAAGTCATCGACAAGCAGTGATGATGATTACCCATGATGTTGATGAAGCAATTTATATGTCAGATCGCATTGTGATGATGACTAATGGACCAAAAGCTAAAATTGGGGAAATTTTAGAAGTACCCTTTCCCCATCCCCGGGATCGCAAACAACTACGGGAATTAAAAGAGTATTATGAATTACGCAACCATGCTTTAAATTTCTTGGATCGATATTTTACTCCTGACGATTAAAGACTCACTCTAATAAAAATTTAATTGCATTGTTAATTATGTCTTAACCGATATGGCGGTTGCGATAATTAAGCGATCGCCAAAGGGATAACTTATTTTGGAGTATTGACTTTAGTTTTGCTATGTGGTATTATTAATTGTTTGTCAATATATCTAAAAAAATATGAGGATAGTTTGACAATTGCCAAAAAAATCATAATAGATTTGTTCTGTTTAATCTGAGTTGAAAAGTTTAGAAATTTTTGCCATAGATCATGCCAATTCATATCGATCCAATTGCTTTGACGTTAGGGGTTTTAATCCTAGCTTTGATGTGCTTTATTGCCGAATGGCTTCCTGTGGATATTACCGCCATTTCGGTGACAGTAGTATTGATGATTTTGGGATTAGTGACTCCTGATGAAGGTATCGCAGGCTTTAGCAATTCTGCCACCATTACTGTCATGGCGATGTTTATCCTCAGCGAAGGGATTGGACGTACTGGCGTAATTCAAATTGTCCGAGACTTACTAGTTAAGTGGGGCGGAAATAAACCAAGCCAACAAATCCTCGTCATGGGGGGAATTATTGGCCCAATTACCGCCTTTATTAACAACACTGCTGTTGTTGCTGTATTTTTACCCATTGTCGAAGATTGGTGCAGAAAGCGAAATATTTCTGTCTCTAAACTTCTAATTCCTTTATCATATTCCACCGTTTTGGGCGGGATGATTACCTTAATCGGTACTTCAACTAATATTGTAGCGAGTGGGGTATCGAAAAAATTAGGTTATGGAGATTTTAGTTTATTTCAGTTTACAATCTTAGGCATTATCACTTTTGTCGTTGGACTCATCTACCTTGCCATTTTTGCACCCAAATTATTACCAGATCGCAAACCGTCTAACAGCAATCTTGTCAATCAAGAATACGGATTAAAAGATTATGTCAGCGAGGTTGTCATCAAACCAAAATCCAGTTTAATCGGACAAACTTTGCGTTCTAGTGAAATTCAGCGTAAATTTGATTTGGACGTACTTGAACTAATTCGTAATGATAGCCACTTTCCCCAACCAATCGCTGATAAAATCTTAGCGGCAGGTGATATATTACTAGTACGTGGCGGTCGATCGGATTTACTAAAAATTAGAGATGAAAGAGGAATTGATATCCTCCCAGATGTAGAATTTAGCGGAAAATCCCTAAGTGAAACTGAACTGACTTCACAGGAAGAAGACGTGGCGGAAGTTTTAATTTTATCCAACTCCAACCTCATCGGTTCTAGTCTCAAAGACTTGCGGTTTCGTCAACGCTACAATGCCACCGTATTAGCTATTCGCAGAGGAGAAGAATTATTGCGAGAAAGGATGGGTAAAGTTCCCCTCCGTTTTGGCGATTTATTGTTATTACAAGCACCAAAAGAAAGTTTACTCGGGTTACAAACCAGTAACGATTTATTAGTGATAGAACAGAAAGATGTCGAATCGCTCCGGAAAGATAAAGCCTGGATTTCTTTAATAATTATGGTAGCTGTTGTTGCCATCGCAGCCTTTGATTGGATGCCAATCCTTGTCACATCTTTAGCGGGAGTAATTATTATGATTTTAACCGGGTGTCTCAAGCCGGGAGAAATTTATAATGCTGTGCGGTGGGATGTAATTTTTCTCTTGGCAGGACTTTTTCCTCTGGGTACTGCGATGGATAATTCAGGTACAACGGAATGGCTAGCCAAGAATTTAGTAGCAATCGGAGGTAATCTGGATGGTTTTTGGATTTTAGTCTTCTTTTATCTAGCTACTTCATTACTCACGGAACTTCTTTCCAATAATGCGGCAGTGATTTTAATGATTCCGGTTGCTGTTAAAGTAGCCACCACCTTAAGTCTTAATCCCATGGCATTTATGTTTGCTGTCACTTTTGCCGCATCTAATAGTTATTTAACACCGATTGGCTATCAAACCAATACCATGGTTTATGGACCTGGTGGTTATAAGTTTTTCGACTTCACGCGAGTTGGACTACCACTCAATTTAATCCTGAGCGTGCTAACCCCAATACTCATTGTTTGGCTGTACGGTTTGTAATGGAATGGCGAGCAGAGGGCAGGGGGGGAAATTTTTACCTTCTACACCCTACACCCTACCCACATATAGCAACCGCCACATCAGTTAAGGCATCAATAACATCATGACGAGAAGCGGAAGCCTTCGGGAGTAAACGGTTTGATTTTCATCCAGTAATTGTCAACTGTCCATTGTCAACTGTCAACTGCTATAGAGGTTTATGGAACATTTTACTGCCGTTATTGCTGCTGGAACATTTATAGGTGTAATCCTCTTCATCATGACAGAGTGGGTTCACCTCATGGTAGCAACTTTTCTAGGAGCATTGATTCTGATATTTACTAATGTCATGACTTTGAAAGAAGCGATTGGCTACATTGAGCAAAGTCATGGAACACTGGCACTATTTTTTGGTGTTATGGTTCTAGTGAGGGCATTTGAACCCACTAAAATATTTGACTATTTAGCTACTCAAATTGTTTTGTTAGCCAAAGGGAAAGGGAAAAACTTACTCTTAGGTATTATCGGTATTACAACGCCAATTTGTGCCGTTTTACCCAATGCCACAACAGTTATGTTATTGGCTCCTTTAATTCCACCTATGGCAGAAGAATTAGGAGTGGATTTTGTCCCATTGCTAATTTTAATGGTATTTATAGCTAACAGTTCTGGATTGCTAACCGTTGTCGGGGATCCAGCAACATTTATTGTCGGTGATGCCATTAATATTAGCTTTTTAGATTATCTAGTTAAGTTGAGTTTTGGTGGAGCAATTGCTGTCATAACAGTGTTAGTAATGACTCCATTTTTATTCAAAAGAATTTGGCACAAAGAGTTGGATAATTTATCTAACTTACCGCACCCACAAATTAATCATCCGCGAGTCTTAGCATTAGGTGGGATCGTCGTCGCTTTAGTACTCTTGTTTTTTGTAATTGGGGAAACTTTGCCCGTACCAATTTCTCCGGCAACAGTTGCTTTATTGGGAGCAGCTTTAGCCCTACTACTCGCTCATCAGAGTAAAATTGATACCGTCAATAATATATTGCGGGATCTAGATTGGAGTACCTTGATATTTTTTATGAGTATTTTCGTCCTCATTGGTGGATTAGAAAAAACAGGTGTCATCAATAGTATGTCTGGATTTTTGGCAACTATATTAGGACAAAATATTGTCTTAGGCTCGATTTTACTACTCTTTTTTGTCGGGCTATTATCCAGCGTTGTTCCCAACATTCCTCTCGTAGTGGCAATGGTTCCCCTCCTGAAACAGTATCTCGTCAATGTCGGCTTAGTCGGCTCGGAAGTACTCGATCCCAATTTTGCAGGTCAATTTCCAGCAGAAGTGCTACCCTTATTTTATGCCATGATGTACGGTGCCACATTGGGAGGTAATGGTACATTAGTGGGAGCATCTTCCAATATAGTTGCAGCGGGAATTTCCGAACTGCATGGACGTAGGATATCTTTTCAAAGATTTCTACACTACGGCATTCCCGTGATGGTGATGCAACTCATTACCGCTGCCTTATACGTGGTTGTTCGGTTTTTCTTGTAATGGTTAATCAACGGGAAAATGCACCTGAAGTTTTATCGAGATATTAAGTCTCTCCTGAGACGACTAGCAAATCAACCTCTCACTCTTAAGGATATCCTCGCTCAAACTTCGGAGCGAGGGTTTAGCGTGATGATATTATTATTAACCCTACCCTTCTTATTCCCGGTACCACCCGGATTTGCGACTATTTTGGGTTGGGGGTGTTTTCTCTTAGCTATCCAAATGGCAATGGGGCGGAGACAGCCATGGTTGCCTCGTCAAATAGCTAAATTTCAATTTCCTCAATGGTTTAGTCGAGAACTTTTAATTAACCTCAAACGCCTGACGAAGCTACTGGAAAAATTCGTCCGCCCTCGATTGCTATCAGTAGCCGGAAATCCTCAAATCTTGAGATGGAATGGTATCTGTATTGCTTGGCTCACAGTTTTGCTGATGTTACCGATTCCTTTTACTAATCCTATTCCCACAATCGGGATTTTACTATTAGCAATTGCTACTTTAGAAGAGGATGGATTGCTGATGTGCATCAGCTACGGAGTTATGGCATTAATTACTATATTCTTTGGATTTATTTTTTATGCTATCTTTCTTGCACCTGAGTTACTTCCTAATCTGTTTCAATAAGGGAATGGGGAGGAAAGTTTTGAGGAATGAGTTTTGAGGAATGAGTTTTGAGTTTTAACTCTATGAATCAGGAATCCCCGTCATCTAAGCGAGCCTTGCTGATTATAAACCCTCACGCTAGACAAGGGCGCGATCGCAAACATGATATCATCTCTCAATTGCAGCAACTGGGATTCATCTTACTGTCAGAATCTACCGAAAATCCCCGGCAACTCTCCGAAATCATCCGTCGCTACCGCAACCAAGTAGATTTAGTTATCATTGGTGGTGGGGATGGTACTCTTAATGCTGCTGTGGAAGGTTTAATTGATACTCAGCTTCCCTTAGCCATCTTGCCCTTGGGCACAGCTAACGACTTAGCCCGAACCTTAAAAATTCCTACCTCAATTCCGGGTGCTTGTCAAGTTATTGCCACCGGAAAATTGCATAAGATTGACTTAGGTTGGGTAAATGGCAAATATTTTTTTAATGTAGCCAGTTGTGGTTTAAGCGTGCAAATTACCCAGCGCCTCACCAAAGAAGCCAAACGCCGTTGGGGAGTTTTCGCTTACGCCGCAGTTGCCCTACAAGTGATTTGGCAAGCTAGATTATTTAAAGCAGAGATTAGACAAGGAAATGAATCTATTTTAGTAAAAACCATCCAGATTGCAGTAGGCAACGGGCGACATTATGGTGGTGGCATGACAGTAGTACATGATGCCACTATTGACGATTGCAGATTAGATTTATACAGCCTAGAAATTCGCCACTGGTGGCAAATCTTAGCCATACTCCCAGCTTTGTGGCAAGGAAGACAAGCCACTTTGCCAGGAGTGCGTGCCATCGAAGGTACAGAAATTGAAATTTACACTCGCAAACCACTTCCTATTAATACAGATGGCGAAATTACCACCCAAACCCCAGCGAAATTTCGCGTCATTCCCCAAGCGATATCAGTTTTAGTTCCCGCCCAAGATTAATCTTTAACTATCAATTGTCAATTGTCAACTACTATAACAACTATCAAATAACCACAGTAAAGATTGAACCTTTTGGCTGATTATCTTCCACAAAAATCCGACCATTATGAGCTTCAACAACCATTTTACAAAACGCCAACCCTAATCCAATTTGAGATACTCCACTTACTATATCTCCGATTTCATATTTATTAAAGATCCGTTGACGTTTGTCTTCACTAATTCCTGGGCCAGAGTCGATTACTTTAATAATTGCTTGTGAATCAGACTTGTTGTCTATTGAATGAGATGACATTTTGATATTACCATTTTTACCTTGTTTTAGCGAACATTTCGGGTATTCAACATTTAAAGTCACCGTGCTGTTAGGTGGTGAAAACTTAATCGCATTCGAGAGTAAGTTTTCGATCACTCGATGGAATAAATTGCCATCAACTAAAACCAACTCATGAGGATTTTCTAGCTGTTTAACTAAATGAATTCTTTGATAAGTGGCAATACCTTCAAACCTGGGTAAAACCGTTGATGCTAATTTATTCAAATCCACAGGAACCCGATTCAACACCATCTGTCCCGATTCCATCTTTGCCAGAAGTAACAAATTGTCAATCATCGAACTAAGATCCTTTCCCGAATCGAAGATAATTTGTAATCTTTCCAGATTTCTTTCATCCAACTCAGTTTCCAACAGTAACTCACTACAAAGCAAAATATTTGTGAGTGGATTTCTCAAGTCATGCACAATCATGCGAGACATATCTTCTCGCAGGTGTAGCGTTGCGTCTAAAGCATCATATTGATCCTTAATCCTTAACATTGACTTAACTCTTGCCCTCAATTCAATACCACTCACTGGTTTAGCTAAAAAATCATCAGCACCAGCTTCAACTGCTTTGGCTAAATCCTCTTTGGAATTGAGTGCTGTAATCATAATAATGGGAATATGTTTCCAATGGGGATCGGATTTAATTTTCCGGCAAACTTCCAATCCATCCATATCTGGCATCATCACATCTAACAAAATAACATCGGGTTGGATGGAGTCCAAAGAATTTAGTGCTTCGATACCACTGGAGACATAGCTTAAATTATAAGCCTCTCGATAGAGATGTGCTTCAATAACATCGAATCCATGTGGCTCATCATCAACAACTAATACAGAGTGTTGTTTATTCATAGTCAATCTTTTTTTGTGGTTTGTTGTTGCTTATTTGTTATTTATTATTTATTATTTGTGTCTTTTTATTAATTGATAATAACCCATAGCCAATAACAAAATCAATGAAGATATTGACTAATTATCTTCATAAGATTTTTTAATCCAATTGGTTTGGTGAGATATTCGTTTGCACCTGCCATAACACATTTTTCTCTATCTCCCGGCATTGCTAGTGCAGTGAGAGCAATAATCGGAATCTTAACTAAATCTGGTTCTTTTCTAATCCAGCGAGTTGCTTCTAATCCATCCATCTCTGGCATTTGAATATCCATTAAAATCAGATCTGGCTTTTGTTTTTTTGCCATCTCAACAGCTTCCAAACCATTTCTCGCTAAGTTTACCTGATATCCGTGAATTTGCAAGTAATCAATCATAGTAGAAATATTTGATTCATTATCTTCTGCCAATAAAATTAGGGGTGATTTTTGTGGTTTTGGAGATGTGACAACCAAGGCTGTGCGATCCAGAAGTTGCTGAGATTGAGAGAAAATTTGACTTAATGCTAACTGAAATTCCTGACGAGAAAGGGGTTTGAGCAAGTAGGCAGAAGCTCCCAACGATAAGGCTCGCTCGCGCTCATCTACTACTGAAATAACTAGTACAGGGATTTCCTTAGTCGCGGGGTTAGATTTTAGTTGAGTTAGCACCTCTAACCCAGATATATTTGGCAGTAAAAGATCGAGAATAATTACATCTGGTTTAAATTGTAAGGCAGCATCAACTGAACCTTCACCCAAGGGATGAATGGTTGTTTCTGTACCGATTTCCCCTAAATAGCGAGCCACTTGTTTAGCAGTAATTTCTGAATCTTCAACAATTAATGCCTGCTGAATATTAGGTAATTGCCATTGAGTTTTTTCTCTTTCCCCGGAATTGAGATTGATCCTATCCATTTCATGCCAGGGAAGAGTCACAGTAAATCGACTGCCTTTGCCAATTTCACTGAAGAGAGAAACACTACCACCATGTAACTCGACAATCCGCCGCACCAATGCTAAACCCAAACCAGTCCCCGCATAACGACGAGAGAGACTGCTATCTAATTGCACGAAAGGTTTAAATAAACGCTCCATATTTTCTGGGGCAATTCCAATCCCCGTATCGATGACACTAAATTGTAAAATTTCGCCACTGGAGTCACCTTTGACTTCAAGATGAACAGCACCACCTTCTGGGGTAAACTTCACCGCATTACTCAAAAGATTAATTAAAACTTGCCGGATGCGACGCTCATCTACAGGAATATTGCTAATTCCTTCCCCAATAGTGAAGTTTAGGTTAATCTTTTTCTGATGGGCTTGTTGTTTGACAAAAGTCAAGCTTGACTCGCAGAGACTTTGAGGAGACACGGAGGCAATTTGTAGCTCCATTTTGCCAGATTCAATCTTGGAAAGATCGAGAATATCATTAATAAGAGCCAACAAGTGTTTACCACTTTGTTCAATAGTACCCAGTGATTTATGCTGCTTTTGAGTTAACCCACCATATACCTCTTCTTGTAAAGCTTCCGCTAAACCTAGAATGGCATTAAGAGGGGTTCTCAACTCATGACTCATACTAGTGAGAAATTCATCTTTGAGACGGGTTGCTCTAGCTAACTCTGCATTAGCTAAACTAATTCGTTCGCTACTTTGGTTTAGTTTTTCTTCAGCTTCCTTCCGTTTGGTAATATCATACACTAAGGAACAAGACCATAACAGATTGCCATACTCATCTAAGACTGGACTGGTGGACATATAAGTCCAAATCGGAGTGCCATTTTGAGTTTTTAGTTTAATTTCTTTTCTTTGAACTAGACTTGAGTTGCTATTATTAACGGGATCCTTTACCTGCATTTCTTCCCCGTCATCCACAAAGTCAGACATCGGATGTCCCAACATTTCTGCTTCAGAATAGCCTAGTATTCGCGTCATAGCATTATTGACATAAGTCGTGTGGGATTGGGCATCAATAACCCAAATACCTTCTTCCGCAAGTTCCACAATTTGTTGGTATCTGGTTTCACTTTCAACCGCACGACGTTCCAGACTTTCATTGAGTCTTTTGATCTCTTCTTCTGCTTTTTTGCGCTCAGTAATATCTAGCAAAAACGTCATGATAAAATGACCGTCTTTAGTTTCAATTGAACTTAGTCCTGCTTCAATGGGAAACTCACTCCCATCTTTCCTGCGAGCAGACAAATATCTAGTTTTGTTCATTTGACGTTTGCTAGGGTGAGCTTGATAGTCAGCCCGATCCTGAGAATGGATATAGTGATATCTTTCCGGGATCAAAACTTCAACCTTTTTCCCTAATACTTCAGTGCGATTATACCCGAATAAGTCTTCAGCTTTAGCATTAAAAACTACAATTTTACCCAGGGTATTTGTGACAATAATTGCCTCAGATGCTGATTCTAGAAATGCACGGAATTTAGCCTCACTATCTCGCAATGCTTCCTCAGCTTGTCTCTTTTCCGTAATATCTGTATGAGATCCCACCATCCGGACTACATTTCCTGCTTCATCCCAAAGCGCTTGTCCGCGATCTAGAATCCATTTATAGGATCCATCTTTGCACTGAACGCGATGTTCTGTAATGTAAAAGGGTGTTTTTCCTGCAAAATGTTCTTGAATGACTTCCGTCACCCAATCTAAATCTTCTGGATGAACTCGTTTTGCCCATTCATCTAAATGATTGGGAATTTCCCGATCTTCAAAACCTAGCATTTCTTTCCAACGAGCTGAAAAAAATACTTCATTACTTCTCACATCCCAATCCCAAATCCCATCATTGTTACCTCGCAGGGCTAACTGCCATCTTTCTTCACTTAAACGTAATGCTTCTTCGGCTTCTTGATGTTCAATTCTGGTACGCAATGTCCCAAGTCCAAATGCTAGATCGTTGGCTAATTCAGTGAGTAACTTTACTTCATCTTCATCAAAAGCATTGGGTTCTGCTGCATAAATGTTTAAAGCCCCAAAACAACAATAATTTTGAGGTTTTAGTTTTGATCTGCTATCTAAACAAGTCTCTAGTGAATTACCATTTATTATGGATAATTCAGAAGCGATTAATGGCAAAGAAATTGTGGAGGTGTAACCTTGTTTAATCGCCGATTCCCTCCAGGATAAATAAGCAGTATCTATTAAAACATTTTGGGTAATTTGAGTTTGCCCCGTGCGAATTGTTCTACCTACTGGTCCTTGGCCTTCTTTGGTATCACGCCAAGTAATTTGTAAAGATTCAATATATCCTTTTTCATATCCAGCTTGAGCAACGGGACGGATCGTTTTAGCTTCATCTTGTTCGGCAAAACAAATCCAGACACAACGATAACCGCCACACTCAATAACAATGCGACAAATATCTTGTAATAGGGTGGCTTCATCGGTAGCGCGGACTACAGCTTGATTGCATTCACTGATAGTTTTGAGCGCTCGATTTGCCCTATAGAGATGTTGCTCTGATATTTTGCGATCGCTAATATCTTGCGCTACTAACATTCCGGCAAAAACTTGATGATTCTGGTTGCGAATTGGTCGGACATGACAGAGATAGAAGCGATCGGAATAGGGGATTTCATAAGTAATTGATTCACCTGCTAAAACTTCCCGATAAATTGGTTCTAAAATAGAATATGTTTCTTCTGTAAATGCTTCCCAAATAGTTTTACCTTCTAATTGCTCTTTCGTTAAACCAACAAGTTCTAATCCAGTACCATCTGCTAGCAAGTAGCGCAAGTCACGATCGAATAAGAAAACTCCCCCATTGGGGAAATTTTCAACTACTGATCGATAGAGAGTTTCTGTTTCCCGCAAGTTGCGATCGCGCTCGATTATTTTTTGCTCCAAGCGATGCAATAAGTAAGCCGATAACAGGAAACTAACGATTCCCATATTCGCTGATAAAATTAAAATGAGCCAAGTCAAGTTTTGCTGCTTTTTTAAAACCTTATCGTTTTCGATCTTTACCCGTTCTTCTTCTGCGATAAACAGATCGATTTCTCCTCTTAATCCATCCATTATATCCTTACCTGTGAGGAGAATCGATGTTAATTCGGATGACTGAAAAGATTTTGGCGCTACGCCATTCACAAGCTTAAGATTGTCCTGGAATAGATTAACTCTAGTATTGGTCAGCTTTTCGATTGCTTTAAGTCTTTGAAATTGTCCGGGATGATCGGCAACTAATCCCTCTAGTTTTTCTAGACAATTGGGAATGGTGGCAAGCGCTGATTCTAATGGTTCGATAAATTCTTGACTGCGACTAAGATTATATCCCTTAACTGAACTTTCTGCTTCTAATAAAGCCGTTATTAAGCGTTGAGATTCCAGGCGGATTTCTTGGGTATGCTGTACTAATTTTTGCGCTTTATTGGTCTTAAATTCCAGCCAAGAAAATGTAGCTAAGACGGCGATGAGACAAGTAATCGGAATCGCCAGGATTAACTTCCGCTTTTGTTGAATCGAAAGGGGTAATTTGTCAATTTTTTTCAGTGTAAATAAGTAGGCTTCCATTTAATCTGTGTCGTGCGATATCTGGGGTAATAATTTTTTTGAAAACCGCTCAATTGCACGCCTTTTCATAACTATTTCCATAACCTTATGGCAGCTAGTCCCCAACCATGTCATTCCTTAATCTCACCTGAGTACACCTCCTTAGTACATAATTACTATGCACAACCTGTAGTTTGATTCCTTCTCAAGTACTCGAATAAGTCAGTAGCGCCTGCCATTTCCCGATATTCCAGAAGAATTTGTGTCCACTCCCTCCCTCTATTGTGTCCCAATTCAGGAGTATGGTAAGAACATAAGCCATTCACCGTCAGAGGAAAAATTCCTGAAATGGGGAATGGGGCATGGGGAATGGGGTAAAAACTCCAGTAACTCAGTCAAGTCAACTACCATCTGTCTTATTCTAATTCAATCTTTATGATCCAACCAACTCGCGACCTAAACCACCGCCTTGTCGATTACTCCTCCATCCAATCCTTACCGGAAATTTGGTCAATTGCTGCCAAAGAATTTGATAATATTGTTGCCCTTAAAGATCCTCATGCTAAACCAGAAGTAGCCCTAACATACACTCAACTGGATCGAGAAATCAAACTATTTGCGGCTGGGTTACAAGCACTTTTAGGTGAGGGAGTGTCCGCTATCTCATCGGCTAGAATTCCTCCTCGCATTGCTTTAATTGCTGATAATAGTCCCCGTTGGCTAATTGCGGATCAGGGGATTATGACTGCTGGCGCTGCCAATGTCGTCCGTAGTTCCCAAGCGGAAAAGGAGGAACTACTTTATATTTTGTCACATAGCGGTAGCATTGCCTTAGTGGTGCAAGATGTCAAGACATGGAAAAAACTGAGAGATGGGATTAAAGAGCTACCCATTCAGTTTGTCGTCTTAATCTCCGACGAAGCGCCACCCCCAGGAGAAACATTAAAAATACTAAACTACTCCCAACTGAAAGAAATTGGCTCCAACCATAGCCTCAAGCCAATTTATCCTCAAAAAGAAACATTAGCCACCTTGATGTATACCTCCGGCACTACCGGACAACCCAAAGGCGTGATGTTGTGCCATGGGAACTTCCTGCACCAAATTACCAACTTCCATGTAGTCCTTCAGCCAGAAAAAGGCGATCGCATTCTCAGTATTTTACCAACCTGGCACGTCTACGAACGGACTGTAGAATACTACCTCCTCTCCCAAGGTTGTACTCAAATTTACACTAATATTCGCCATGTCAAAGCCGACTTAAAAACATACCAACCCATCCACATGGTAGGAGTACCTCGACTCTGGGAATCCATCTATGAAGGAGTCCAAAAACAGTTTCGCGAACAACCAGATAACAAACAAAAATTAGTCAATAATCTTCTCAACCTCAGTCAGCGGTATATCGAAGCCAAACGCATTGCCCAAGGCTTAAGTCTTAATCAATTAAACCCATCACCCCTAGAAAAAATTAGCGCCACTATTCAATCCACCCTCCTTTCCCCTCTCCATGGTTTAGCAGATAAAATGGTCTATCAAAAAGTCCGCGAAGCCACAGGAGGTAAACTTAAAACCATTATCAGTGGTGGTGGTTCCCTAGCAATGCACCTAGAGAATTTCTTTGAAATTGTCGGCTTACAAATCCTCGTCGGCTACGGACTTACAGAAACATCTCCCGTTACTAATATCCGTCGTTCCCATCGTAACCTCCGCCGTTCTGCCGGACAACCAATGCCAGAAACAGAAGTGAGAATCGTCGATCCCGAAACCCGTCAACCCTTACCCACAGGAGAAAGAGGTTTAGTGATGGTTAGAGGGCCTCAAGTCATGCAAGGATATTATCAAAATCCAGAAGCCACAACCAAAGCAATTGATTCAGAAGGGTGGTTTGATACCGGAGATTTGGGTTGGCTGACACCCCAAGACGATTTGATTTTAACTGGAAGAGCAAAAGATACCATTGTCCTCACTAATGGCGAAAATATCGAACCCCAACCCATTGAAGATGCCTGTTTGCGCAGTCCCTATATCGACCAGATTATGCTAGTAGGTCAAGATGAGCGTTGTATCGGAGCCTTAATCGTGCCCAACCTCGATGCCCTCAAACAGTGGGCGATATCCCAGAATAATACCTTGATTGTGCCAGAGGCAGAAGAGACAGCAGCACGAAGCAAGGATTCAGAAGGAATCCGGACAGGAATAGACTTATACAGTAAAGAAGTCCAGAACTTGTTTCGTCAAGAGCTAAACCGAGAAGTCAAAAATCGCCCTGGCTATCGCCCTGATGACAATATCGGCACTTTTAGACTGATTTTAGAGCCATTTTCCATCGAAAATGGCATGATGACTCAGACGATGAAAATCCGGCGACCCATTGTCACCGAACATTATCGCGATATCATTAACGAGATGTTTGCCTGATTTAGGGAAGTAGGGAGTAGGGAGTAGGGAGTAGGGAATGGGGAATGGGAGAGAGTTTGAATTCAAAACTCAAAACTCACAAGGTACTTCTTACCGCTACGCTTTGCTAAACTGCAAACTTCCCTATCTTCCCTGAGAAGACTGACTCAACCAGATGCGATATCAAAGTAAACAAACTGAGACACAGAAAAATATATGACTGTAGAAGATTCTCAATCCCTGCTTTTAAAGCGCCCAGTTAATGTTAAAGCCATTGTGACACCCCGCTGGAAAGAAGAGGTGCAGCAGCAACTTCAGGGGCAGATTAACCAAATTGACGCTCAACTACAACAGCTAGACTTGCAAGGACAAAGAGCGATCGCAGAAATTCAAAAGCAAAGTGTTAAACCCCCTGGCCCTCAGACAGCTCAACAAATTGAAAATATTCAATTGCAGGTAAACCAAAAGAAAAGCGAATTGTTAGAACAGAAAAATCAGTTGCTTCAGCAACTCCAACAGGTTCAAATGCTGGAACTAGAACAAGAAGTTAATCAGGGGCAGCTAGAAAGCTTTTTTCGCATCTCCTCTGGTGATAATTTAGTCCAGAAAATGCAGATAGAAATTGTCATCCGCGATGGCGTTGTTGAAGAAATTCGCGGCGCTGTTTGAGGATTTACCGAAGGTAGATAAAGAACAAGCTCGCCCTCTCATCCCCTTCCCTGATAGGGAAGGGAGACTGACAAGAAAGTTAGCAAAAGATATTATTAATCCAGAATAAAATCAAACAAATAATGAGCTAACTGTAGCTTACTGCAAGGTTCGATAATTTTCTCTCCTCCTCGATCGTCTAAAAGGATTGCTTGATTGCGATCGCTACCAAAACCCACATTCGGTAAGTCTATCGGATTTGCTGCGATCGCGTTTAATTTCTTGTCTTTTAATTTCTGTAACGCTGGCTTGACAATATCGCCTGTTTGTGCAGCAAAGCCGATCAGTTTTTGATGGGGTTGTTTGAGCTGTCCTAATTCTGCCAAAATATCGGGTACGGCGACTAAGGGTAAGGCATTAGGTAAAGATTTTTTGGGTAATTTTTCTGGGCAGTATGCGGCTGGCTTGACATCGGCTACGGCTGCTGCCATGACAATTAAATCGGCTTGTGCAAAATGGGTTAATATTGCTTCTCGCATTTCGGCAGCGCTAACTGTAGCAATTGCTTGGATTCTGGTTGGGATGGCGCTAGTGATGGGGGCATGTACGAGGGTGACTTTTGCTCCTCTATCTCTGGCGGCGATAGCTAAAGCCAATCCCATCTTGCCAGTAGCGGGATTCCCGATAAATCTTACAGGATCGAGATGTTCCCGCGTACCGCCAGTACTAATTAAGACTCTTTTGCCAGCTAAATCTTCTTTGCCACCTGTATGTAATAAAGAGTAAATGGATGGGATAATTTCGCTAGGTTCTGCCATCCTACCAGTACCGACGCGATCGCAAGCCAATAATCCGCTACCAGGTCCAATGTGATGATATCTGGGATCGGTTAATAAAAGTTGCCAGTTTCGCTGTACCGATTGCGCTGCCCACATTTCTGTATTCATGGCTGGGGCTAATAAGACTGGACAACGAGAGGCTAATACGGTATTAGTCAGTAAGTTATCTGCCAAACCATGAGCTAACTTACCCAATGTGTTTGCCGTCAAGGGTGCGATCGCGAAAACTTCTGCCCATTCCCCCAACTCAATATGGAGGGGACGATGGTGAGTTGCTTCCCAAAAGAGGCTATCTGTATAAGCCTGATGGCGAGATAGGGTAGCGATAGTTAGAGGAGTGATAAATTTTCTTGCCCCCTCAGTGAGAATCGCCCTCACTTCTACCCCACTTTGAAATAAGGTGGAGATTACTTCCGCCATTTTATAGGCAGCAATCCCACCACCGATACCAATCAGTACCCGTCTAGTCTTGCTCACGCTTCATCGTACCCTTCCATGTCCAGTAAGTACAGATATGGTTCAGCCAACTCCGGGCGCTGAAATGCGATCGCTCTGAGCAAATGCCAATCTTCTAACCCTGCAAAAGCATTACTATAATCATCCTCCTCCAAACGGCTAGCCAATTCTGCTACATCTTCAGCCGTTAGCGTCGCTATGTTGCACCTAGACATAATTAAAGTTGCCATCCCTTGCTCCTCCCTTAAACAGATATCAGACTTGCGATCGTCAACTCAGTTTATTAGCACAATTGTTAGTTTGGAAAGTAACAGCTCCACAACTGAGACTCTCCCGGTTATAAACCAGGGGCTTCCTGCTGCGTTGTATTGATGGTGAACCAGGTTTCTCCCAGAGCCAGTGCCTCACTCCGGATCTATCTTGATTTTCATCTCTTCCCATTATCTTGGATCTGGGCAGAGTTAGCCAAACCAATACACACTCATGACTGACGTTCCCACAATTCTTCTTTTTTATTATACTATCTATAAACTTAAAACTCAAAATGGGGAGTGGGAAATGGGTAAAAACCAATAACCAATAATTAAGTATTAACTAAAACCGCTTCCTCACAATCAATCAGGAATAACCGATTGCTAATAACCAAAACTAAGTATTAACTAACACAAAATTCTGGACAATTTCAATAACTTCTGGCACAATTTCATGTCCCATCTCAATTTCCTTGTACTGCATCGGAGTTCCCAAACCCAGTAAATAATCTCGCAACCGCTGTGCCGCTGTGATGGGTACAACAGAATCTTGTTTGCCATGAACAATTAAGACAGGAGGTAATGGCGGTTCCAGTTCATGAGGGGTACGATGCAAATAACCGCTCATGGAAACTAAACCCCCTATCGGTAAATTTAATCCCACATCAAGACTCATTGCCCCTCCCTGAGAAAAACCACCCAAAATTGTCGAAGAGAGGGGTATCCCTGTCGTACTTTCCAGGGATTCAATCCAGTCCATCAGGAGAATTTTACTTTGTGCTAGTCCTTGATAATCTTGTCTTTCAAGGTCATACCACATTTTCCCACCCGGTACTTGCGGATGGGGAAAAGGGGCATAAGGTAACAGAAATTGATAGTTGGGTAAATTCAATTCGCGCACGAGGTAGACCAAATCTTGAGCATTTGCTCCCCATCCGTGCAGAATTACGACTAACCCAGCTATCCGCCGATCTGATTCCGGTGGAATTGAAATAGCGTCGAGAGACAGGGGTTTACTCCTGAATAATGCAACTCAGACCATTTTGATTTTGTTGATGGTTTTATAGATCGCCTGCGATCGCATCGCAGTTGAATGGGCAGTTAGTACATCCTCAAACGCTAAAGCCAATTCACATCAAGCATTTATTTTATTGGTGAATTGGGTAATGGGTGACTTTGGCTATATTTCAAACCTAAATTTTACCTAAGAGCGATATTTAGGGAAGTTTCCCGCCATCGCCTGGTCTGTAAACGAGGAGATGAGCAGTGCCATCGAGTTAACGATTATATCCTCCAGATCGCCAATCGGCAAGAAAATTAAATTTTGCGTGCCGAATTATAATATGGCGATCGCGATCAAAGGTAATGACACCCTCCTGCTTCAGCTTATTGAGGAGTCGAGTGACTGTCACCCTCGTTGTCCCAATCGCATTAGCTAGATTCTGATGCGTCAGGCGCACCCCGATCCGAGTTCCTCCTTCTACAGCTTGACCGATTTCCTGTTTCATCAGGCATAAGAATTGTTGCAACCTCTCTTCAACTCTACGGTTTCCTGCTATAGCCAGGAGTGCTTCTGTTTGTCGCATCCGACGCACCATCAGGGGTAGAATCGCCTGAGCTAAACGAGGGGAAGTGTTGATTTCCGAAAGAGAAAACCAAATGAGATGCACATCAGATAGCGCGGTTGCTTGATAGGCTGTTAACAAAGAAAACCAATTCCCAAATAAACTAGATGGTTCTGCCCACCCTAACCATACTTCTTCTCCATTCTCGCATAAAGTGCTAAGTTGCACTAGTCCCTGGGTGACTTGCCAAACCCCTTGAGATACTAGAGGAATTTTTTGTCCTTTGGCATAAAAATGCAATCTTCGTCCTTCTGTAGATTCGTGCTGCTCGTTCTGTAGAATTGCTCTGGAGGATGGGATCGTGACTTGCATCTCTTTTCTTACCATTCATTGACACTTCCCTGACTCTAAGTTACTCAGGTAAAAAGCGGGTAATCGCGAGATTAAGGATATGTTATTTGTGATTTGTTCTTTATTCTGGATTTTTTGTTGTTTCTTGCTGGTTATTTTTTCTCAATTTCCCCATTCCCCATACCCATTTGCTTCTTGGGCATCCGCTGTGACATTCTCCATTAATTTTCACTATTTTTTAGTTTGGGATTCAATATTAACTGATGTAACTCTTTTTGAGTTTGGGGCTTGAGATAGCACTCCTGAATTTTCTGCCATTCTTGCCACAATTTGTAACGAGAAGAACTCAATTTTGTCGCTAAGATTGGCAATTCACTTGCCAAATCTTCCTCGATCAGATCCCTCAGAAAATCTGCCAAGACAAAACTATCTTGAATTTGCCCTAAAATGCTCTGGATTGATTTGATATCTTTGAGGTAATTCTGATAGTTAGGATGATAAAAATCAGTGAATAATTCCATCTGATAGCGGACTCCCTTAGCTTCTTTCCGGAGATCGTGGAGATCTTCATCAGGAGCGCTTAAAATTTCCATGACACTTTCAGGAGTCATATCCAGATTCATTTCTATCTCTCCATTCTGGATCTTAACTCCAACTAGCCAAGCAGGGTGAAGAAATAGTTGACTGGTGAGGGGTAGAAGTAAGTTGGGTAGGATATCCAAAATTGCCAATTGGGCAAAGATACCATATTTTGGTTCCTCCAGCCAGTCTTGTAAGCCTTGCTTTAGTTCCTGATATGATTTGGCATGGAGGGTTATCTGGACTGTTTCTAATGAATGTTGGCGCTGTTTGTGGAGAGTTGCCAAAACTTTTTTGAGAGTTTTTTGTTCCGTTGCTGGTAAGTCTGGCAGATATTGATTTTCCAGGGTATCTAGTAAAACATCTAAATCGCGGAGTTTTCCTAATTTCCGAGCAATTTTACCAATCCGATCCGGGCGAGCGACTTTGGGAAGTGCGATCGCACCGTCAAAACTGGCGATCGCTGTCCGGAGACGGCGCATTCCTACCCGCATTTGGTGTAATGCTTCGGGATCTTTGTCTTTGAGAACGTCGGTTTCGTGTTTAATGGTTTTCTGGAAATGCTTTTCAATGGCTAGATAAGCCCAATATCCAAAAACCTTGGCATCTGAGATCGGATTGGTTTTCATAGAAATTGACCGTCGTCGGAAACTCCGTGTCAGGGATGGCTTCCCATAGCTCGACATGCAATACTTGTATGACACCATCCTACTATAGTTTGAAAATTGGCAGTGTTTTCTAGACTACTAACAATTTGTAATCCAGACTACCGCTATCCCCAATCTGGGCAATCTCATAAATAAGGAGAATCGGACAATCGACTGAAAATCTCGTGACTTTAAGTCTGGAGAGGAAAGGCAGTTGCAGATGAAGGACTGCAATGATAATATTAATAAGTCAGTATAAGACATAAAAACCTACCCCCAAACTGGGGGAAAGTCTACAATCGAGGCACTTCCGTGTCAGGCTGGGATAGCAGATTACTAAAATCCTGTCCTAATTACACCCAGGAACCCGATTGGGATATTAAGGCTGCAACGTCTTAAAGATCCCTCTGTCTTTAGACTCAGGAGTGTCAACTTTAAGGAATAGGTTTTTTGCGGAGGCTTCTAGTTGTCGAGAAAGCCGATAGAAGGCTCAATCCCGACGACTCAATGGTGAAGAAGCCTTTGACAGAGGGAAAACCTCTTAGCCAATTCATGTCCAGTCAAAAATCGACGATCGATCCGGCGATCGTTAAGAGAATCTGAATCCAACTATTATCAACTGTATGACGGCGAGCCAATACTTGGGAGGATCGGTACACTTCACCAGGGAATTGAATACAAGAGACTTTGCCAGTTTGATGCCCAAACCTGGTTGGAATGAGAACCAATATTCTGGGAAAGGTTTTTTATAGCCGCTGTAGTTGCTGGTGAAATGGATGAACCCAAGATGGGAATGATTAGTAGTTTATTTTACTCTTCATTAGTTATAAGTTATTTGTTATTTATTATTGGATTGAGCTGAGAATCGTCAGGAGGAAACAAAGGATTGATTGCCAGAGGCAAATTTCTCCCCCAAATCCTCAAACCATCCCGATCCATTCATAATAAATAACCAATGACAAATTGAAGGTAAGAAAAAATTATCTCCATAATCCATATCAATAATTGGATTATTTTTGATTTCCTTCATCGGTTAGCTGGCAGCTACTTTATCGCACCATAAATTAACCCAATGGTGTTAAGTAACCAGAAATTATTTCCTAACTCTGCTCAATCAACATTATTTTCAGAAACGGAGAGCCTGTAGCTGATTAAAAGCAAAAAAATCGGGCAATTTTTATGAAATCAAGTGAATTTTCAACCGCATCCGAACTCTTAAGTTGCCATGAAACCGGGGAACAAAATTTTGTCGGTGTTAACCTCATTGGCGCAGATTTAAGTGAAGCCAATCTGAATCGGATCAATTTAAGCAATGCAAATCTTAAGGGCGCAAATTTAACCAGAGCCAAACTGATTGGCGCTCAACTCAGAGATGCAGATTTAAGACTTGCCAGCCTCAAGGCTGCTCAACTGATTGACACAAACCTATCCCAAGCGGATCTCACTGACGCAATATTAAATGAAGCGGATTTAAGTGGGGCTATTCTCAGTGGTGCAACCCTATCTGATGCGGATCTCAGACATGCTACTTTGATTGGATCTAGCTTAATTGGTGCCAGAGTGAAAGGCGTAAAATTAACCAAAGCCAATTTAACAGGTGCAACCTTAAGCCGCACTATTCTTAAGGGATCTGATTTGAGAAAAGCCACATTAAATCGAGCAATTCTCACTGAAGCGGATTTAAAGGGAGCCATCCTAACTGGAGCAAATTTAATTCGAGCATATTTGCACCGGGTGGATTTACGAGAAGCAAATTTAGAGAATGCTGACTTGAGCGAAGCTGATTTGAAAGATGCTGATTTGAGTGGTGCAGATTTAAGTGGGGCTAACTTGAGTGGCACTAATTTGACTCAAGTAAATCTGACTAATGCTGACTTGAGTGGTGCGGATTTAGAAGGAGCTAATTTAAGTTTAGCAAATATGAATGGAGCGAGCCTCAAAAAAGCTAATTTACGGGGGGTGAATCTCAGTAAGGCTAATCTGCACAAAGCTAATTTGCATAAAGCTAATTTGACAGGTGCAAATTTACTGGAAGCCAACTTACGCGATGCTAATTTGAGTGGCGCGAATTTGCTACGGGCTGGTTTGCTACTCAGTTATCTCGCAGGGGCTAACCTCAGCGGTGCTAATTTAAGTGGCGCTAACTTAATTGGTGCTGATTTGATGAAAGCAGATTTAAGTGATGCGGATTTAGAGGGGGCAATTATGCCCAATGGTAATATTCAAGGTAAGAGATAGGAGGTGAGAGATGGTAGGTGGGGGAGGAGGGGAAAAGAGTTTTAGTCTCAAAACTTACAGCGGCTTGCAGTCGGATGAAGTACATGCTATGTGGATAAATCCCCGATTTCGACAGCGGATGTAAGGAGGGGATTTGTGTACCTCACTCACTTGCAAAGCGCTGTAAAACTTCCTCTCTATTCCCTATTCCCCTATAGCAACCGCCAGAGCGGTTAAGATTTTCTCAATTCCTTCCACCATTACCATTGATTTTACGACTTTCTTCTCTAGCCTCTAGCCCCTAGTCCCTCGCTATATTTGGAGCCGAGGATGAATTCTCCTACAGAGGTTTCAGTGTAGTAATCTGTCTGGGCAGTTAGAGCAAATAAATCGGCGTTGCCTTCACCAATTGCAGAAGAGGCAAGATTCATAGCTGTTGAGACTAGATACATAGTCTGTAACAAAACACCTACGTTTTTGAGAATTGTGGCATAAGCGATAGATTCATACTGCCAGTTAATTCTGGCAAAACGTGCTGCCATAATAATCAAAATCTGGGGCATTTTATTTTGGCGGTTGGCAATCCAGACTTCTTCTAAAAGTTGATCCACGTTTTCTGTTTTTTCGGAGATTTTACACAGTTGATGATCTTGAGGGCAATAATGGTAAAAACCAGAGGGAATATTTTCGCAGGTATTGATAGCCAGATATAGTTCTAGCTCGTAATTTGCTCCGCCATTAGGGTAGGGGCGCTTGCTGATTTCTTCTGGACCATTTTCGATGACTTCTTTAACCCGCGCGGTGCGATAAAGAAATTCTCCTAGTTGTTTATCTGTGATTGGGTTTTGATCGTTGAATTCCTTGATAGATTTTCTATTTTCTAGAATCAAGGTAAAGGGAAGATCTGATTCTTTGAGTTTTTCAATATCTGGCTTGTATAGATTAATAATATCGTTGGATACTTTGGTTTTGATCGCAGCAAGCCGATCTATTTTACCGAAAAATGGGTATGTTCTCCCCACTGGGTTGCTGTGTCTTCCTGTTCGGGTGCGGGAATGAAATAGCAAGTCGTGAAATTCCCATTGTACAAGGGTTTCGTTCGTGGTTTCTGCGATATCGCCATCTTCTTGAACTTCCATCAGGATTTCTGCGCTCAGAATTAGGCTAAAAAAGTTCTTGATAGTATCTTCTGAAATATTTGGTATTTTCTGATAAATATCTCGGTAATTGCGAGGTTGAGATAGTTCAAAAATTATGGCAGAGGCTTGCCAATCGGCTAATATTAGTTGACTGTGGGATAGGGGCGATTCTACAACTAGTTTTTCTTTGTCTTTCCGGCAATAGGCGAAACGGGATAAGATATATTTTTTGTCTGGGGTGGCTTCTTTGATGGCAAATTTTTGATCCTGTGCCAGGGGAACTAGAGTTGCCAGTGGTGATTTTTCGGCAAGGATTGTATGGCAGATTAGGCCAAGATTGGTGAATTTTTCTAGGTAAGCATATAACTTGGGTAGTTCGTTTAAACCGTCTGTCTGTAGTACTAAATCGCTGAGATATTCTTCTGTTGCACCATCTGTTGTCAGAAGTTTGAGTGCGGCGAGAAATCCTGGTGATACTCCGTTTATTTTTAGCGTGTATTCGGGAATATTGAGGGGGACTTGAGGTGACTGAATTGTAATGCAATTGGTTGATTCTTCTGTCAGTGAGATGCCCGGTTTGAAGGAAAGTATAAATGGATTGTACATTTTTTTATTTCTGGGTTAATTATAGCAATCACTATATCGGGATTGACAGAAATAATTTCATGAATAGAGGACTAAAGCCTTACTGCATCAAGGGTTTAATTTCTATTAAATAACTGTCAATTGTCAACTGTCAATTGCTATATCTTGTGTACCGTCATATATATAAGTGGTTTCCGTGGTATCTACATCCGTAATAATACGGATATTATGGAGGATGATATCCGGTAATTTACGGAGAGGAGGAGTGGTGATTGGGGGTTATAGCAGTGGACAGTTGACA
>DOIX01000140.1:22792-42311 GCA_003511885.1 Cyanobacteria bacterium UBA11153 | reverse complement strand
CGATGTGGCGGTTGCTATATAAGCTCCGGCTCATCTGGCATTGGATATGAAATTTGTCGAAAGGGTTGTAGGGTGTAGAGTGTGGGGATAGAAAAATTAAATGTGTAGCAGCTTAGTATAGGGTGCGATTGCCTTCGTTGACGTACTCCCCCGGTTGAAACACGAGGGATTCTTAAAAGGATATTACGTTCGCGTAACGTTCCGAAGGAAAGGGGGATAAATCCGCGCTTCTTTCCCTTTCTTCCTGCTTCTTTGACTCTTAAACATCCACCTGCTGAAGCAAGGTGGCTCTCAGCTTCTATGATGTTTTGGTAGGAGCGAAGCTGACGCAATTCTTCCTGTAGGGTGCGTTATGAATAACGCACCCTACTCTAGTTTTTACTAGACTGCTGCCAGCTTGCTGTCTATGGCGCTAGCCAAAACTTTGAGGTTACTGAATGCTTCTGGATTTAATTCTGTATCGGCAAACTGCAACCCAAATTTTTTCTCAATTAAGGAGATTAATTCCACAATCGCAATGGAATCCAATCCTAGCCCATCTTCAAATAATGAGGCATTTTCGTCTATTTCCTCTGCTTTTAAATTCACATCTAACTCGTCAGCAATAATTACTTTGAGTTGATTTATTAGTTTTTCTGACATTGGTTACTCTCCTTACTTTTTGATTGGCTTTGTTTACTATCAATTTGCAAATTATAGCAAATCTAGTTAATTACTTGGAATCTCTCTCATTTTAACTGGGTTTGCTATCATTTTTATTTATGAGTGTTTGTCTATCGACTTTGCCATTTGGCAAGAGTGGTAGGGATTTTACCAGGAAGACGGAATCGGGTATGCTATGCCTGGGTAGGATGTTAAAACAGGAGGATCTAATCTCGTCTTCATTAAGATTAGCACTTTTGGCAGTAACGCAATAAGCTACCAATCCTTTTCCTCTCTGGCTTTCTCCTTTAGAAACTACCACAACTTGTTCGATTCCTTCAATCTTCTCCATCCCTTTCTCTACATCGGCAAAGAAAACTAACAAACCATTGCGATTAATACTATGATCGCATCTTCCAAATACTTCAATACAACCATCTTCGGTAATTCGCCCTAAGTCTCTAGTATTAAACCAATCATCTTGAATTGGTAAATTTTGCCTTACGGGTATACCATCTTCATCGACATATCCTTCAAAGCCATATTGATGCTGACACCAAATTTCCCCAAGATTATCTGTTTGTGTCAAGGATTCAGGATTTTGTGGTTGGGTGCGGAGGATGACTCCGCGCATGGGTTTGCCGGATGTCTTGCTCCGAATGTGGTTGGGATAGTCTGGAGCCGATGCTGCGATCGCGCCCATTTCTGTGCTACCGTACAAATTTACCACGCAGCCAAACCGAGATTGAAATTGAGTAAAGGTTTCTTCTTTTAATCTGTCTCCGGCGGTGACGGTGAGCCTGTATTCTCTTGCGGATTTTCTTCCTTTGAGCAAGGTATCGCAAAAAATTGGAGTCATGAAGGCGACATTTGGTGCAAATGCGGTTTCCCGTTGCAGATACCTCAGCAAGTTAGCACCTTGCTGCAAGTCGATTGATGCTCCTACTGCTACTCCGGGGAGAAAGGCTGCACCTAATCCAAACATGTGGGCTAAGGGTACGGGAATTGCAATTCTATCATCGCTCTTTAGTCCCAATCTTTCTACGCAGTTCATGGCGTTTTCGAGGAGATGGGAGTGGGTATGTACTGCTAATTTTGGTTTCCCTGTGCTTCCTGATGTCCGTAAATATAGCTTTTGGGTGCTATTATTTTCTCTATGGCTGTTGCTAATCCATTCTTCGTTCTTGAGAAATTGCAAAAAGCTTTCTGGTTGAGTGAGGGCAGCTCGATTGTCGCTGCTTTTGAGAGGTTGAGTCACAAGGGAGTAGCGGCAAAATCTGGGGATGGATACCTGCGGGATGCTGGAATTGGCAGGGTTAACTCCTCTATTAATTGGCAGAAAACTGTAACCTCTGGCAAGTAAGTACAGAAGAATTAGTGCATTAGGTAAGGTATTGACGGCTTCGAGGACAAGGGTATCTTTCTTGTCAATCCCTTGTTTGACAAAAAGAGCATCGATATTTTTAAAGATATCGGGAATTTCTTGGTAGGAACAATTTATTTGCCCATCTGTCAATATATTTGTTCGAGAACTCGGCGAGCTTAGAACTTGACCGAGAATATTCATCTCTTTTACCTCTTGGATAATCTTGCCATAGCGGTGGTCACCATTATCTAATATGAAGGTAGTAATCCTCAAATCTTGCCCATCTTAATTATTTTTTCATAATTAGCTCCGATCGCGAATTAGATGCTAAGGAAAGTAGGAAAAGTAGGAAAAGTAGGAAAAGTAGCGAGATGATCTCTAAGTCTTGTCGAATTTATAAATCTTGGCTAGTATAGAGCAGAATTGACAGGAACTCTATCGCAGTTGACATTTAACAGTTGACTGTTATTTGATGGAAACTAAACCCTTGATGAATCAAGAGTTTAAGCCTCTATTCATGACGTATCATAAAGTACATATTTTTTGTCCATCCAGTCTAACCTAGATTGGCTCGACAATCGGTTCCAATTTTTAGCGATTGTAGAATTCAAACCAAACAACAATTCTTAAATAAACAAGATCATGACTCTAACGGCTGAACGGCATAAGCTAGAAGTAAAACGTATACCTCTAATTCCCAACTATCCACCATTTCGGCAGTGGAAAAAATCGGCTCTAGATGCGAAATTAACTGACAATCCGCTTTGTCTCTATTTACATATTCCTTTTTGTACTCAGCGGTGTGCTTTCTGTTACTATAAAACAGTTGACCTGAAAGAAAGACCTGAAGTAGAAGGATATGTGGACGCTCTTTGCCAAGAAATTAAGATGGCAGCGGAACGCTTTCAATTAAGCAATCGCCCAATTCATGCGGTATATATAGGAGGAGGAACTCCGAGCTTATTGAAAGAACATCAATTTGTGAAAATCGTGGAAGCTTTGGATGAAAATTTCAAGTTTTTCCGGGATAAAAAGCAGTTGTCTGTTGAAGCGGAACCCTTAACAATTTCCCGTTCAAAAATGGAAACGTTGGTGAAACTGGGAGTGAATCGTCTCAGTATGGGGATGCAATCTTTTAACGATGAAATTATTAAGTTAAGCGGACGAGGACACGATAAAAAACAAGCTTATCGAGCCATAGATATTGCCCAACAAGTAGGGAATGGCAAATGGAATATTAACATCGATTTGCTGAGTGGATTGGGTGGCGAAACAGATGAAACTTGGGCGGAAAGTTTAGAAGCTGCGATCGATACTGGTGTGGAAAGTATCACCGTTTATAAGATGGAAGCTTTTGCCAATACCCAAGTTTTTAAGGAAGGGGTGCGAGAAGAAACTTTACCCTTACCTTCCGATGAGCAAGAATTGAAATTCATGCAGTATGCTATTGAAAGGTTTGCTCGTTCTGAGTATATACCATGGAGCTTCTTTACCTATACTAAAAATGGGGTGGATAAGAGCGAATATATCTATAATATTTGGCAGGGCATGGAGTTTTATGGTTTGGGTGTTTCCGCTTTTGGATCCCTGGGAGATTCCGTACTGCAAAATACTAGCGATTTGGAGAAGTATTCTGAGATTATTGCTGCTGGAGAATTACCTTTGGCACGGGGCTACAATTTTACCAGTTTGGATAAAATGGTGCGCGATGTTTTATTGGGAATGAAGCTATTACGTTTTGATTTGCAGAAATTTAAAAATCAGTATGGCTTCCGGTTAGAATCCTTGTGTGCTGCACCTTTGAAGGATTTAAAATCGGAAGGATTTGTGGTGGTATCGGATGAGGCAATTGAGCTGACATCGAAAGGGATTCTCTATGGCGACTTTGTGGGGAAAACTTTGTCAGATTATCTGAAAAATATGTACGAGTAATTGAGGTAATTTGAGATTTGATCTTTTGGATAGTTTCGAGTCGAGATTGATATGAGTAGGGTGTTGTCATTGGGTTTATTTTCTTTATGAGTATAGCCTGGGGGAAATGGCAAATCTGGGATGGCTGCACGGGAAATATTTTGGTGCTATGGATGATGGATTTATCGCTATTATCCTCTGGGAAATTTGGTATTAAGCTAAGGTGCTGCTTGGCAAAGAATATTTGCTCTTACCTCTTACTTATTACCTTTTCGCTATCATCGTTATCCAGTTTAGCTCCTCCCACAGCTTACTAATTCATCCATCGCGACAAACCAATCTAAAATCCCAAATCCCAAATCCCAAATCGAGTGATGAAACTAAATACTGATTTTGCTCAACTGCCTCTGCGGTTTGATGTCAATCGCCTATGCCATGAAATTAATCAGTTTAGAGAAGGGGATTGGAGTACCAAATTTAGTGGATTTTCTGGCAATCAAGCGATTATATTAGTCTCCGCAGGTGGTATAATTAACGATGATTTTGCCATCTCAGCTCCGATGAAGCCGACAGAGTTTCTAGATGCCTGCCCTTACCTAAAACAGGCGATGGTAGCTTTAGAAGTTCCCATTTCTCGCAGCTATTTGATCCGAATTTATGGCGGAAGTAAGACAACTCCTAAAGCCGATACCAGTTATCACTGGTTTCGGCGCGTAGGGATTTATATTCCCATTCTTGCTCATCCTTACCTCGAGCTATTCTGTAACGGGAAATCTATTCAGATAGAAGCAGGAGAAGCTTGGATATTTGATAATTCTCAGCCCTATTATCTGGGGAATGAAACGGAGGCAGATTCCATCTATCTCGTGGTGGAAACTAAAGGATATTCCGCTGGGCTAGATATCCTGTCAAAAGAGGCAGGGAATGGCGAAAGTTTAGGTGGTGGCAAAGTCGAGGGTACAAAACCCTCCCTTCGCTTCGCGGGCACTCAGTGCGATCGCAATTCTGCTAAACTTGAGTTTCAAGATGTTCCCTTTTTGCCAAATTATCTCTGTCAGATTACTTTAGAAAGTTATTTCTTTGAGGTATTGACTCCTTTAGAAATTGAGCGACTAACTATGGATATTCTGGCAGATGTTCGAGATTTAGGGATGCCTGACGATAAGATTTCCCAATTGGCTAATAATCTGAAACATTTTTCAAACCAATGGGGAGAAGTATTTGCTAAATTTGGACATCATAACACTGGCGAATTAGCTTACCGCAAGCTGATTGTAGATTTCCAATCTACAATAGCGATTCTGACGAAAAAGTGGCTATCAGAAAAGGGGAAATACTCGGTTAATATCATTACTTCGATGTTGTTAACAACCCCGGTTGCTAAACATTTCCCTCAATCCTTACTTGCAGCTAGGGCAAAGCCGAAACCTCAAGCAAAACCTCAACCAGAAAATTTCCAGCTTCCAGAGTTTGAGAAACCAATTTTTATTGTATCTGCACCTAGAGCTGGTAGTACTCTGTTATTTCAAACTTTATCCCAATTTCCCGATATCTGGACAATTGGAGATGAAAGCCACGAAATTATCGAAGGGATTCCTCAACTTCATCCAGCGGCACGAAATTTTACTTCTAACCGCTTGACGGAAAGTGATGCTATCGCAGAAATTTCCTCAATTCTTCACCAAAGGTTTGTCATAGAATTACAGAATCGCAATGGCAATCAATATCTATCTCTGACTGAATTAGAAGCTCCGAAACAGATACGTTTCCTGGAAAAAACACCGAAGAATGCCCTGCGAATTCCTTTTTTAAAGGCTGTATTTCCTGATGCCCTGTTTATTTATCTTTATCGGGAAGCGAAGGAAAATATTAGCAGTTTAATTGAAGGATGGCGCACGGGAAAATTTCTCGCTTATTCCCAGCTTCCAGGTTGGGCTTATTGCGATTGGCGTTTCCTTTTACCACCAGGATGGTTATCTTTACAGGAAAGTTCAATTCCGGAAATTGCCGCCTATCAATGGCAAGCTGCTAACTCTTATATATTGTCGGATTTGCAAGCTTTATCTCCTTCTGATTGGTTTTTTGTCAGCTATCTGGATTTGGTGAAACAACCAGAGAAAACGATTAAAGCAATTGGAGATTTTGCTGGGCTTGATTGGGATAAAAATATTGAGACAATTGTTTCTAAACCTCTAGCAATTGCCAAACGCAATGTTTCAAACCCATCTCCTGATAAATGGCGCAAATACGAACACGAAATTTCTCCTTTATTGCCTAATTTAGAAGCAATTATCAGTAAAGTTGAGAAAATTAGGGAATTGGTAATGGTTAATAGTTAATTGCTAATGGCTAATACTAATTCTCTAAATGCCTGCTACAGTGGCGATGCTGGCTCTCCCCTTATTAAGGGGGGTTGGGGGGCTTAATATGTAGCGCTATTTTAGGAAATTGGTATAATAGTTAATTGCTAATCTACTCCCTATTCCCTACTCTCTATTCCCCATTCCCTACTTCCTACAAAATTATGCTCATATCTTACAGTCAAAAATTCATTTTCTTTCACGTTACAAAAGCAGGTGGCACAAGTATAAAAAAAGTTCTGAAAGACTACTGCCAACAACCAGAATACTTCAAAATCAAGCGCCCACCCCAGGAAATAGACGGAAAGCCCAATCCACTATATGAAATGTGGGAATCTTCTGTATGGCACGCCAAGGCAAGAGACGTTAAAAAGGAAATGGAGGATAAATATAACCAGTTTTATAAATTTGCCTTCGTCAGGAATCCTTGGGATTGGCAAGTTTCCTATTATCACTTTATCCTGAAAGAAACAACTCATATCCGACATCAACTCGTTAAATCTATGAGTGGGTTTGAAGAATATCTGGAATGGGTGATTAATACTAAAAATCCCTTTCCCAAAGGAGCAACTAAATTGCAAAAAGATATAATTACCGATAAAGAAGGAAATATAATTGTGGATTTTGTGGGGAGATATGAAACTTTAGCAGAAGATTTTCAGTATGTCTGTAAACAACTTAATTTGAACCTATCTTTACCCCACCTAAATAGATCCTTTCATCAAGACTATCGCTCCTACTATACCCCATGGAGTAAAAAAATAGTCGCTGACTACTTTAAAGAAGACATAGAATTGTTCAACTACAATTTTCATGGCTTCTCAACCCCAATCAGAAAAGTTGGATAAATTTTCTGATGTTACCCCAAACAAATTATAGATAGAATTAACGAGGTATTTGCATCATGGAAGCCAAAGTAATGAATTCTCGAACACAAACCACATTTTTCAGGCAAGATTTACAAGAATCATTAATCCGCAGTCATATCGATCCCTCCAGACTTAGTACTTTTCAGAAAATTATCCTCACCACTGATGGTACATTGACAGAAATACTGGAAACATACCTCTGTGAAAAGCTTCAGATTGTTAAATTAGGAGAAGAAATTGTCAATACCGCCCATGATATTCCTTTATTAGATATAAAAGTAGATAGTGAAGTAATGGAAAGAAAAATATTACTTCAGGGTAAAATTAGCCGGAATAACTGGGTTTACGCTGAGTCAATTATTATCCCAGAAAGACTCGATGAAGTATTTCGAGAAAGATTGATTAAATCTCAGGAGCCAATTGGCAGACTGTGGCTAGAAAGACGAGTCGAAACCTTTAAAGAAATTGTAGATACAGCTAGAGAAATGGCAGGAGATTTATCCCAGTATTTCAAGATTAACAAAGAAGATAAACTTCTTTCGCGCACTTACCGCGTTTTTTCCAATCGTCAGCCTATCATGATGATTACTGAGAAATTTCCGGAAAGTTACTTTCGTCCAGAAATTTTTTAACAAGTAAGTAAAGAAGAGGGAATGTGTAGGAGTAAAGATGTAATACTAATTTTCTAAAACAGTGCTACACATTAACCCTCTCCAATCCCCCTTAGTAAAGGGGGAGTCAGAATAGCAAATGTACCAGCTATTGAGGAAATTGGTATAATTTAACTGCGAATTAGCTTATTTGAGATTGTCTCTAGTTGTGAATTAAAGAAAACTATGAAATTCTTAGTCAGATATTGGGTATGAATCAAGGAAAATCTCACGTTTTGAGTACAAATTCAGCGCCAGGTAGCTATCTAATGGCAGCTTACGGTGAAGGTATTTATCTTTATGACGATAAGGGTAAATGCTATCTTGATGCTATTGGCGGTACTCATGTTATTTCAATTGGACATGGTGTCGCAGAAATAGCCGATGCTATTGCTCAACAAGCACGTCAAGTTTGTTTCGTACATAAAGCCCAATTTACCAGCCAACCGCAGGAAGATTTAGCAGATTTTGTGGCAGAGATGGCACCAACAGGAATGGATGCTGTTGGTTTCGTCACAGGTGGCTCAACAGGAAATGAAATGGCTTTCCAGTTGGCAACTTTGTATCACCAACTGCGCGGAAAATCCCGGAAATATAAGATTATCTCCCGTTGGCATAGCTATCACGGGCATACTATTGCCACTCTTGGTATGTCTGGCAGTAGGTTTGTGCGGGGAAATTTACCACCCTTTGACTTATTAAATTTCCCCCATATTCAAGCACCTCATTGCTATCAATGTCCCTTAAATCTTGCCTATCCTAATTGTCAGTTAGCTTGTGCTAATGAACTAGCAAAAATAATCGAACAAGAGGGAGCAGATACCATTGCCGCATTTATGGCGGAACCCATAATTGGTGGGGCTGGAAGTGCGATTGTACCGCCACCAGGTTATTACGAAAAAATTCGCGAAATTTGCGACTTTTATGACATTCTATTCATCTCAGAAGAAATCATAACTGGCTTTGGGCGCACTGGTAAAAATTTTGGCATTCAACATTGGGAAGCTATTCCCGATATTATTACAGCTACCAAAGGATTGAGTAGTGGTTATGCCCCCATTGGTGCAGTAATATTTCATCAAAAAATGCGGGAAACCTTTGCAGCCGCCACCAAAAAATCTCCTTTATCATTATTTACCTATTCCGGACATCCGATTAGTTGTGCAGCAGCCTTAGCCGTCCAAAAATACATTGCCAAACACAATCTCATTGAAAAATGTGCAGTGATGGGGGAATATCTGAAAAATGAATTGGCAAAACTGGCTTTACGGGAACCTTTGATTGGAGATGTGCGGGGGAAAGGATTGTTATTGGGACTGGAATTTGTCCAAAATAGAGACACTCATCAGCCTTTTCCTCGTTCCCTCCATATCGCCGAAAATATCATGAAAATAGGTTTAGAAAATGGGTTAATTCTCAGGGCGAGGTTTGGTACAGGTGTAGGAGTAGATGGGGATCATCTTTTGCTTTCGCCACCATTCATTATTACCGAAAGTCAATGCGATGAATTAGTAAGCAAATTAGAATTAACAATAAAACAAGTCAAACAATCCCTCAACTTACTTTGCCAGTAATCTCAATAGCTAGACAGAAAAAAACCATTAAAACAATTACCCAAAAATGATGAAAATTATTAATCAAGAGCAAAATAAGCAAACAGCACCCAGCTCATCTCAAGCTAAAGTATCATCAAATAACCAGCGCGATCGCAAAAATATCGGAGATCTAATCGTTGAGTATTTAGAACAATTCGCAGTAGAATATGTATTCGGTATACCCGGAGGACATAACAGCGCTCTCTTTGAAGCTTTAGCCCGCAGCGAAAAAAGAGGTGGTATCCGCGCCATCCTCACTCGCCATGAAACTGGTGCAGCTTTCATGGCTGATGGCTACGCACGGGAAACAGGCAAAATCGGTGTATGCTGTGCCACAACCGGACCTGGAGCGACAAATTTAATCACAGGCGTAGCATCGGCTTATGCGGAAGGTATCCCCTTGCTAGTAATCACTGCACAAACCATGTCATCTAATTTTGGTTGGGGTGCTTTTCAAGAATCTTCTCCCGATACTATCGATGCAGTTGGTATGTTTGAACACTGCACTCGCTACAATACTCTAGTAAGTCACGTCAATCAATTGGAACGAAAATTAGCCGCCGCACTAACAACAGCATTAAAATCACCCCAAGGGCCAGCCCATATTAGCATTCCTGTCGATATTCTTCGTTCTCCCGCTCCCGAAACAATCACCTATCCTCATTTATCTCAAATCCTAAATCAACCTGTATTATCTCTTGATTTAGGGGGATTAGAAACACTTTGCCAGAACCTATATAATACCTTAAGTCAAGGTCAAAAAGTTGTCTTATTAATCGGTCAAGATTGTACTGAAGCCGCCCCAGAAATTGTCACCTTTGCGGAATTAATTGGCGCACTAATTGTCACGGATCAAGGTGGAAAATCATGTATAAATCCCTATCATCCTCTCGCACGAGGAGTATTTGGTTTCGCCGGACATAAAACAGCACGTCAAGCCTTAAGTGACGAATCAGTGGACTTAATCTTGGCAGTAGGGACAACTTTAGGACACTGGCAAACCTCACAGTGGGATCGAGTTTTGTTGAACCATAAATTAGTTCACATCCATCATGCCGCCACTCATTTTATCCGTTCTCCTATGGCAGGTTTGCACCTTCAGGGGAATATTAAAACGATATTTGAGGAATTAGTAAAGCGGCTGAGTACCTCAGAGAATCAGAAAAAACTAACCTTACCAAGGTTGCCACAATTTAGAGACGATTTAGGGAAAGAAAAGCCGCCATTTTTACCCAGTCAAATAGAAGTAAAATCGCCAGAAATATATCAAACATTCAGCGACAACGACTGTGTAAAACCACCGAGATTGATTGCCGAAATAATCCAAAACTTCCCCCCAGAAACCCGTTATTTAATCGACATTGGCAATTGGCTATCATGGACAATCCACTACCTATTTCCACACCATCCCCAAAACTATCGTTTAGCTGTAGAAACAGCACCGATGGGTTGGGGAATTGGCAGCGCCGTTGGTACAGCTTTAGCCGTTAAGAATAACCCTGTTGTTTGTCTCACAGGAGATGGATGCTTTCTCATGCACGGAACAGAACTTTCTGTTGCCGTTGCTGAAAAATTACCGATAATTTTTGTTATCTTAAATGACCGATCCTATGGTATGGTTAAGCACAGACATCTTCAAACAGGAACAGAAGCCCTTGAATTTGCCCTCCCCGCGATGGATTTTAGCTTAATCGCTAAAGGAATGGGAGCTAATGGTTATACAATTCGCAATAATCAAGATTTAACAGAGCTTGATTATCAAGCGATTTATACCCATCCAGGACCAACAGTATTGGATGTCCATATCGATTCAGAAGAAGTGCCACCTTTGGGAATGTATTAATAACAATTGAGAGTTGATAGTTAATAGTTGATAGTTAAGAATGGATAGTGGAGAAGTCCGATTATATCATTCTTGTTTGTAGTAGGCATTTTAGTGCATTAGTTAAGAGTTGACAGTTGAGAGTTGATAGTTAAGAATGGATAGTGGAGAAGTCCGATTATATCGTTCTTGTTTGTAGTAGGCACTTTAGTGCATTAAAAGCCCATCGTAGTAGGCACTTTAGTGCCTACTACGAACCTGTTTATATAACTGGGATGCGACGGGACATAATACAACTGTTAGTTATCAATTATTAAGAGGTGAATATGCTAACAACAGAAATAAAATCAGGAAAAATATTCGTAAACTCTTTGCCCAAAAGCGGCACTCATCTCTTATTGAATGTCATGGAACTTTTGGGATATAGAGAACATTTCAAAGATAATAACTACACCGAACAACCAGAAAGTACACCTCCAATATTTTTCAATTACAGAGAAGTAAAAAAATCCTTAACCCAAATTAACTACAATCCAGAAAATACCAGCCAACAGATTAGTGTAGGCGCTTTAACTCCATTGTATGTCCCAGCCTCCATATTGCGACAATGGCTTGAGGTTATTGCCGAAGGTAAATATATTTTAGGACATATCCCTTGGACACCCTTATTAAGTCCAATTCTAGATGACTTAAGTTATCATCATGTCTTTATTATTCGGGAACCCCGCGCCGTAGTTGCTTCCACCCTTGCCTTCATTTTAGATACAGGGAGTAAAATGCCAGCCAGACATTTTTTAGAAAATGATTTTAAACAAATGTCTCCCCTTGGGCGCTTAAATTTTATCTTAGAAGGCGGATATGCAGCCCAAGCAGGTGTCGAAATTAAAAGTTTTGCCGAAGTTTATCGTTCCATGATTGCATGGCAAAATGAACCTAACTGCCTATTTGTGCGGTTTGAAGATTTAATCGGCGAAAAAGGTGGAGGGAGTGATGACAAGCAAAGGGATACCATTCAAAGGATAGCATCCTATCTGGGCATTCCGTGCGATCGTCGCAATATCGACGATAAAATCAAACAAATTTACGATCCTTCATCAAGAACTTTTAGAAGTGGTAAGATAGATGGTTGGAAAAATTCCCTCGATAGTGAAAGTATTGAACTCTTAAATAAATATTGCCAACCCCTTTGTCAAGAAGCTGGCTACGAAATCTGTAGCAGTTGACAGTTGACAGTTGACAGTTGACAGTTGACAGTTGACAGTTGACAGTTGACAGACTGAGGATATATAACTATTAACTGTCCATTGTCAATTATCAACTGTCCATTGTTAATTATCAACTATCCATTGTCAACTATCCATTATCAACTATCAACTTTTCCGTTACTCCCCAAAAGCAGTCCAACTTGCCCAAACAGAAGTAATTAGAGTATCCCACCATGTTTTGTACTCGATATCGAATCCCTTTTCAGTTATGTTTATTGGTGTAATCGTAAGACGTGCATTAGAATTTTTATCTCCATCTATTCCAGTCAGAGAAACAACCACATTGGGTGGAATGACATAAGGATCTTTAAATTCGATATGTGGCGTAAATTTACGTTCCCCACTCCCGACATTAAGATTCCATTGCGCCCCATTCTCATAGGAACCATAATAGACATTACCACCCTGGAATCTCAAGTATGGTGAAATCATTTCCCATTCTCCAGCAGCTTGGGCTGATGGACAAATCAGAAAAGTAGTGAAACACAAAATTAAAGACAAAAGCAACGCAATTTTCTTCATTTTTCTTCTCTATATCTACAGTTTTGCTTAGTAGCTGTTAAATCCTATGTCACTCCACCTTCATTAAGACTTACCGCCAAATGCAGTCCAATTCAAAAACACCGACCAAATCTGGCTATCTCCCCAGGTTTTACACTCTACATCAAACCCACTGGCAGTGACATTTTTCGATGTAACGACAAGACGATTGTTAGCACTAGTCCGTACATCCATTCCCGATATTGAAACAACAACAACTGGTGGCTGTTTATAGGGTTCCTTAAAATCAACATGGGTAGTAAACTTTCGTTCTCCAGTGCCACTTAAAAGAGTCCATTGATTGGGAATGACAGAATTACTAGTGCTAGTTATTTCACCACCTTGGACTTTGAATTCTGATACATTTTTGACAATTAGTGCTTGATCCATTGCTTGGGCTGGTGGCGCGATTACAAATGTTGCCATACAAAGAATTAAGGACAAAAACCAAACTATCTTTTTCATTCTTCTCTCCAATTATTCTCTCAATTATTCTCTTACCCATTATTGCCAAAAGCAGTCCAATTAGACCAGAGAGAGACAATCTGGCTATCTGCCCAAGTTTGTAATTCTAAGTCAAATCCCGTTTCAGTAATGTTTATTGGACTAACCATAATGCGCAGGTTAGAAACATTACTGACATCCATTCCCGTCAAAGAAACAATCACTGTTGGTGGCTTTTGATAAGGTTCTTCAAAGTAAACATGGGTGATAAATTTCCGTTCTCCACTGCCATTCAGGAGATTCCAAATCTTAGGTTCCGCATAAGCACCATGGTATACTGAGCCTCCTTGAGATGTAAAAGTAGGTGAACTGAGTTTCCAGATTTCACCTGTTTCATCTATAGCCACTGCTGCGCTAGTTTGGGCTGGTGTTACGTCAGCTTGGGCTGATGGGGAAACCCAAAATGTCGCTAAACACAGAATTAAGGAAAAAATCCAAGCAATTTTCTTCATTGTTTTACTTTACAATCAATCAAAATCAGTTAATCGTCAATATCTAATTAACAGTGGACAATTAACAACTGTCAACTGTCCACTGTCAACTGTTACCCAACCCACCACATATCCACTGGCACTTGAGCTACCTGAGATTGGATTAAGGTCGATTTTCTGAACTTTTGTTGAGCTTTATTCGCCTCATACTGCATCCGACCATTAAGTACAGCTTCAGGGGCAAGAGGCCAGTATAGTGGAGGTAAGAAAGATGTTTTTTGCATCTGTTCCGTGTATATCCAGTAGGGGGTAGGTACTGTTCCATTTTCAATCATGACTTTTGCTAATTTTTCATGAAGAAACTTCTGTTGATCCCAGTACCTGGCAACACCAATAATGTTGTTATTCTCATGAGGATCGTTTTTCAGATCGTACATCTCATACTCAAACTTGTTGCCATTTGGATTGAAGTAAACCGAATACTTCCAATCACTAGTGCGGATAGTGCGAATATATAATGGGCAAAGTTTAAAGCGCTCTGGCAAGAAGCCATCATCAAAGGTGAAGTGAATGTAATCCCTCTCTCTTCCACAGGAATCGTAGATCTTTTCTTGAGGATTTGTGAATAAAGGCGTGAGTTCGCAGCCACGAAAAGCGAATTTAAACATATCATAGACCCCTACAATTTTGGCAAGGGTTGGCATGATGTCAAGAGTACTAACTAAGGTATTTGTCTCCTGGGGTGTGGGAAATAATTTAGGATTGGAAATGACCAGAGGAATGTTGATTGTCTCTTCGTAGGCATTGTAAGGCTTTTCTCGCATCCCGTGGTTCAGACACATCTCGCCATGATCGGCAGTACGAATAATTAATGTATTTTCTGTCAATCCTTTGAGATCTAGTTCATTCAGAATATTATTCATGTGTTGGTCTGCTAATTTCTTCAGGTAGGCGTAGAAATTAACAAACATTTTTTGGGCTTTAGGGTCGGAAAGTTTGCGACTGGCTTTGTCATACTGTTTTTGAGCTTCCTCAAGTTTTCCTTCGGCTTTGAGACGATCTCCTTTTTGTTTGATCCGTCCTGCTCTTTGGTTATCTTTTGCCTCAGAAGCGCGTTTCCAAATCTCGTGTATTTCCGGCTTTGTCGATAAATCTTCGTTAACATTCTCTGGAATTGGCATATCGAAGCTAGCAAAATCTTCTTCGCGATACCCTGCCTCTGTTTCAAAGTGAGGAGCGCAATGAATATCATGGGGATTGACAATCGAGACAATCAGACAAAATGGACCATTTTCAGGATTATAGTTTCTAATAAATTGCCGAGCGCTCTCTGCTTTGAGAAAGGCAGCTTTTACATCTGGAGTGAGGTCGTTAAAACCTGGATAGTCAGAACCATCCACATATCGGATATCATTTTTATACGTCCCCATCCCAAATTTAGTAAAATCTGCTCTGGCTGTGCCCGCATCACCAGGAATCCATCCATCAAAACCATAAGCGGTTTTCATGTATTCAATATCTGCGTCTACCCAATCTTCAGTCCCGCTGAGGGAATGACCTAAATGCCATTTTCCTTTCCAAAAAACTTTATATCCAGCAGCTTTCAGCATGTGAGCAATATTAAGCTGGGTAGGGCGCAAAATATCTTGAGTATAGCCCGCAGGGAGATCTGCTTCAGTTCTGCTTGCTGTTGATGCTGCTGCACTTATTGTGTGAACTACACCATTTTCTTGTGGATAAGTACTGGTGAGCATAGCTGCTCGACTTGGCGAACATGCAGCAGTAGCAGTAAATGCCTTTTTAAAAGTAATTCCATTTTTTTTCAGGCGTTTGATTGCTGGTAAATGTTCATCTTCAAAACTCTGTGGCCATCTTGAGGCTACGGCGGCGCTATCTTGATCGTTTAAGAGAATTAAAATGTTGGGTTTTTTGGGCAAGCTGCCTATTCCTGCGGGCTGAAGTGGTATTTCTGTTTGTACCCAGCTAATAGCACCTAATCCATCGGGACTATCAATTGTGCCATGGTAGCCATGATTTGTGCGATCGCGTACTATATTTCCTGACCCTTCATCTAATGGCCAATAGGCGACTAATCCTGGCTCGTTCCCCCTTAAGAGAGTGGACATTGTTGCTTTGATTTCAGCGGCTGTGCGGGCGCGATTCCAAATCTGAAATTCACTCAGCATCCCCTGATAATCATAGAAAGTCATCCCATCGGGATAAGTCCCCAACACGAATTCTTGGCAGGATGCCAATGGGTATCTCTTTCCCCGATCGCTCAACCATAAATTACCATTGAGATAGATATTCATCTCGCCAGTAGCAGCATTTTTTGTAAAAGCCCAGTGAGTCCATTTTCCTTTATAGTCACTTGGTTGTGCTTGTTGCGCAATGCGATCGTATATGTTGCCATAACTGCCACAATCGAAATAAACACAACCATCACCCCAAGGCAAATGAATATTAACAACCCGATTCCCCGCTGGCTCTTTGGCGCAAAATACAGAGCCATTTGACGGTAGATAATCGCTACCATAAGCCCAGAAACTTATCGTTATTTCATTGCCATTTGGTACGCTTGCTGGTGGCAGGTTCACCAAAAATCGCCCATCAAATCTTAAAGCAGATCGCAACATTTTTGATTGTCCTTATTCTTAAAAGTCATCGATAATTAAGACTCACTCAGCCACAGCAATCCTATTCTATTCTCTGGGTGGCATTTGACACGTTACAAAACCCTCAAATAGTTGAGGATATATAGATATATAGGCTTTTAGTAAGTCCTATTAATTACATCCTGACACGATACACTCATCTTTTCTGACTGTCAAGACCCTGTTTACATTTTTTTTTATTTGCTTATTCCCTGAAAACCTTTACCAAAAATTTACTCTTATGTAGTATAGAACTCTCGCCTTTCAACATCTCCCAGATCCCAATCAGATGTTACCTTATGTTAAGGATTGTTAAATAAAAGTTAACCAAAAAAAGTAGCGTAAATCGGGAATATTCCTATATTATTCAGTAGAGTAAATTCCCCGACTCGTAGGCAAAATTGTAGTATATTATGTAGCATGAAATACTCAAGAATCCATTCGCTCTGAAAAACGATAGAAAACTAGTCAAGGCTAGTTAAATCAGTACTTTTGACTGTTTGGGGTGGCAGGCGCGATCGCAAAAAACTAAACAAATATCATTTTAACCGCTCCGGTAGAAAAATTCTCCAGATTGGGCATAAATACTATAAAATTTGGAGGAGGGAATGTTCCATAGAAAACTATCGGGAGCGCTTCATGTCATACACCACAATCGCACCAATATCTGGTCACTTGAAAATAACTCCCCTCAATGCCCCCCTAGGAGGAGTTGTCACTGGAATTGATGTCAGTCAACCTCCAGCCCCATCAATCATTTTACAAATCAAAAAAGCATTGTGCGAATATCACATCCTTATCTTTAAACAGCAAAAACTTACCGACGAACAACTCTTAAACTTTGCTACCTATTTTGGGGCACTATTTGTCCCACCAGATAACGTTCCCGTGCTAGAATCGGCTTCAGGCATTATCTCAAATGTGGTGATAGTATCTAACCAAGAAGGTGGCAGTTTGGGAGATGGTGAAGTTCCTTTTCACACGGATCATATTTGGACACCTTATCCTTCTAGTGCTTCCTTTCTCTATGCTGAAGAAATTCCCTCTGAAGGTGGAGATACTTACTGGCTGAATCTGAATTTGGCTTATGAAACTTTAGAGGAGGAAGTTAAGCAAGAAATTGCTAATTTACAAGTAATTACTTACAATCCATTATTACGGGAACCAGGTAAACCCTTTTCCAGCTACAGAAGTAATTCCCACATCCCAGTTACCCATCCAGTTTTCCCACATCCCTTGGTCCGCACTCATCCTGAAAGCGGCAAAAAAATCTTATACTTAAATCACAAAACTGAAGTAGAAATTGTTGGTATGGAAGCAGATAAAGGGGCAAATTTAATTGCTACACTGCGAGAACACCTCTATCAAGAACGTTTTTATTATCGCCATAAATGGTCAGTAGGAGATATAGTCTATTGGGATAATCAATCTACTCTCCATCGCCGAGAAGCTTTCGATTCTTATAGTAGACGGGTGCTAAAGCGAGTTAGTTTGGCTGGGGGAAAGCCTTTTTAACAGTTGACAGTTGACAGTTGACAGTTGACAGTTGACAGTTAACAGTTAACAGTTGACAGTTGACAGTTGTTAATCGCTAATCAATCTTCTCCACTCCCCTGCTCCCTACTCCCCATTATGCTTAATACTCTTGACTTAACAACCGAAGCAATACTCGATGAGGCAATTCAGTTTTCTCAGCCTCTATCCGATAATATTGCTAATCCTCGCGGGATATTCTTAACAGGTGCTACCGGATTTGTCGGGGCATATTTACTAGAAGAATTATTAGAAAAAACTACAGGAGACATCTATTGTTTGGTGCGGTGTAGCGAGAAGGAAGCTGGGAAACAACGACTGAGGAGTCATTTACAATTCTACCAGCTCTGGCAGGATAAATTTTGCGATCGCATCATTCCCCTAGTTGGCGACTTATCCCAACCCTTATTAGGTTTAAGCGAAGAGCAATTTAGCCAATTAGCCAGCCAAATTGATATAATTTATCATAATGGAGCCAAAGTAAATTCGGTTGCTCCTTACTCCCAATTGAAACCACCTAATGTTTTGGGTACTCAGGAAGTTTTACGATTAGCCAGTATCGCCAAAACCAAACCAGTTAATTTTATTTCCAGCATCGCCGTTTTTTTTAGTCAAGCTTATGGAGAAGCAGACATAGTAAAAGAAACAGACATCCCTGTATGGGATTCCGGCTTCAAAGGTGGCTACAAGCAAAGTAAATGGGTAGCGGAAAAATTAGTTACCATTGCCCAAGAGAGAGGATTACCAGTCTCGATTTATCGCGCAGCCAGAATTTTGGGGCATAGTAAAACCGGGATTACTGGTAATTTACAGGATCTTTTGTGCAGTTTAATCAAAGGATGTATTCAATTTGGCAAATTTCCCCTATTAGATGGCAACACTAACATTACCCCAGTGGATTATATCAGTAAATCGATAGTTTATTTATCCCAACAACCAGAATCTTTAGGTAAAACCTTTCACGTTGTGAATCCTCATCCCATTCCTTGGCAAGAGCTATTTGAGGAAATTATCCAATTAGGCTATCCTCTGGCAGGGCTTCCTTATGAAAAATGGTTAATTGAACTAAAAAATCATGCTTTTGCCCACAAAGATAACGCCTTATATCCATTATTACCACTTCTGTTAAGTTCAGCAAGTGCCCTCAAATCAAAAAAACCTGATTTTGACGATAGCAACACCCGCGCAGGATTAGCAAAATCGGAAATAGTTTGTCATCCTGTAGATAAACAACTCCTGACTACATACTTTTCCTATTTTCAGAATAGCGGTTATCTCCCCTTATCATAACTCATCATGCTTGTAAGCCGTTACGCATTTAATTTATCTGTTTTGAATGAGGGGGAGCAGGGGTGCAGGGGAGAAGGTTTGATGACT
>DOIX01000140.1:5440-22573 GCA_003511885.1 Cyanobacteria bacterium UBA11153 | reverse complement strand
TTAAATGCGCAGCAGCTTAGTAGGCACTTAAGTGCCCACTACCAACTTATGCTACCAGACTTGATATTTCTTAATTACTCGGTAACAGCAACCCATTATCGAAAATATTCCCTACTTCAGGATTAATTCCCACATTAGGATTAACTAAACTCGATTGTGGTGCTTCAGCAGGCACAACTCCCACATTCTTCTCATATTGCTCGTACAAAGCAATCATTTTTTGCACCTGATTGGGATAAATTGCCGATAAATCGTTCATATCTGTGGGATCGATTGCCATATTAAACAGCTTCCATTTCTCATTATTACCGCTGCCCCATGGCATATCTCCCAGTCGCAGGATTTTCCAATCGCCTAAGATTAAAGCCTTATTAGCTTTCCCATAAAGTTCAAAACCTACGGGATCGTTATCTCCGTAAATCCGCTCTTTTTTCCCTTCCCATAAAGGGCGCATAGATTTTCCTTCAATGGGATAGATACTCTTACCCTTGTATTTATTACCGGGCATTTTAGCTCCAGCATAATCTAAGAAAGTAGGAGTCATATCCCGCACATTAGCAAAAGCACGAGTTATTCCTGGTTTAATTGCTTTAGGATAAGTAACAAAAAATGGGGCTTTAATTCCGCCAGATGCTACTGTACCTTTGGCTGCCCAATGAGGTGTAGTAATTACCTGTCCCCAACCAAAACTAGTACTGGTAAAAGAGTTGGGATTCCCGATATTTTCATAACTATTATCGTAGCCACTCTTTTTCAGCCATTCCTCATATTCTGGCATACCATGACTGACATCGTGAATACTACCACCATTGTCAGACATAAAGATAAAGATGGTGTTATCATATTCACCAGTATCTTTCAAATATTTCACAAATCGACCAATACTCATATCCAAATAGTCGATCATAGCAGCATAAACTGCCATTTTTTTCGATTCTATCTTCTTTTCTTCTGGAGATAGCTGATCCCAAGCTTTCACCATCGGCCATCTTGGCGGTAAATTGATGTAGTCGGGAATAATACCTAACTCCTTCATCCGTTTGAAGCGTTGTTCCCGGATTTTATCCCAACCCGCATCATATTTGCCCATATATTTTTTGATATATTCTTGGGGGGCTTGGAAGGGAGAATGTGGTGCTGTGTAAGCCATATAAGCGATAAATGGCTTGTCATCCTTTCTGTTTTTATCGATGAATTCAATTGTCTTATCTGTAAAAGTTTTGGTCGAGTAAAAATCTTTAGGTAAAGTGCTTACCATTTTATCGTTTTCGACAAAGGTATTTATGGGATCTAAATGATCGAATCCACCATTGGTGTAGTGACTTCCCGCACCTTGCAACATAGCAAAGGATTGCTCGAATCCTCTTGAATAGGGCCAAAATTCTCTTTCTTCGCCCATGTGCCACTTACCCACCATATAAGTGTGATATCCAGAATCCTTCATCATATCAGCGAAGGTAACTACTTGTTGGGTAAGATGAGCTTCATATCCCGGCTTGCCCTTTTGGTTAGGAGTAATTCTATCTCGCATTGAGCCAAAGCCAGCTTTATGATTGTCCACACCAGTTAAGATCATAGAACGACTGGGAGAACAAGATGGTCCGACATGAAAATTAGTAAACTTCATGCCTTTATTAGCTAAAGCATCTATATTTGGTGTCGGGACTTCACTACCATAAGCTCCTATATCGGTATATCCCATGTCATCGGCGACTAGGATAACAATATTAGGACGCTCATCTTTGGAACGTCTATTTGATTGTCCGCTTGCACTTTCTCTCACTGATGAAGAGAAGATGACTGCAACGGTAGTAACGCTAGCTACGAAAATAAGTCTGGTAATTCTTTGCAACATACTCTAAACATTAGAGAGGTCTATTTCTTAAGGTAAGATTTTAGCAGAATTTTTCATGGTGATTTTACTTTTCATCAAAACTTAATATTTTTTAATATTTTGGATATGAGTCAAAGTCTCAAGTTTGAGATTTTAGGTTTGCCGACTTTCTCCCTGTCAATTGTCAATTGTCAATTGCTATAAGCTACTGCTAATTTAAACTGTATAGCGCTACGCATTAAGGTTAAGACATATTCTCAAAGCATTAAGGTTAGGACATATTCTCAAACTACGTTGTTCTTAATTCAGGATTGAAGTTAAAACAACGTCCTAATATGTCTTGGTAGTGCTATATATTTTATATATGAAAAAAAATCGATCAAACCCTCTCAATAAGCTCCCCTCCTCTCAAAACAGACTTTGTTAAAAGTGTAGCAGCTTATCTCTAACCTGGAACTTTTACCAAGCGAAATCCAATATGAGATGTACCAGTATCGGGTGATTGGGCTTCGCGGGCAGCGGGGCGATAACGGCTACAATAATTAGGGGCACATAAATAGGAACCACCTTTAATAACATGTTTTGCTGCACCAGGTTCTCGCGGATCGAAACTTTGGTTAGGATTAGATACGGTAGGATTAGTTTGATGAGATTTACCCTCATGTCCCATACGATACCAGTCATTTGTCCACTCCCAAACATTACCTGCCATATCGTATAATCCATAGCCATTGGCTGGAAAAGATCCCACTGGCGCTGTACCTACATATCCGTCTTCTTTTGTATTTTTGATAGGAAACTCTCCCTGCCAGGTATTAGCTTTGGTGGCAGAATATTCGTTGCCCCAAGTGTAGATGGCATTTTTTAATCCACCTTGGGCGGCAAATTCCCATTCTACTTCTGTGGGGAGAGATTTTCCTGCCCATTTCGCATAAGCTTCAGCATCTTGGTAGGCAATCTGGACAACAGGATAATTATCTTTTCCTTCAATATTGCTATGAGGACCATCGGGATGTTGCCAATTTGCACCTGGTACCCAACTCCACCAACTAAGCTCTGGAATTGGTTGGTTGCCAGATGGGGGCTGAAATACTAATGAACCAGGTTTCCGCTGTGCTTCAGACAGATTGGGGAAATTTTCAGGAGGTAATGGTTTTTGGGCAATCGTAATATATCCTGTTTCTTTAACAAATTGGGCAAATTGGGCATTAGTTATCTCATATTTGTCCATGCAAAAATTTTTTACCTTAACATCTTTGACTAGCTCTTCTTCTTCATAATGATTGTCAGATCCCATGGTAAAAGTACCGCCAGGAATTGCTACCATTTCTGGCGGACATTTAAGGGTAATATTGCTATTAGCGATGACCTTAATTTTCGGATCTGAGTGATTTGTGCTATGGGCTGTTTGCCATCTATTAAATACACCAAAGCTGTAATCTAATAGAAAAGCGAGTAGTAAACCACCTAATACTCCAAATATGATAATTTTGATTGTTTTTTTATTCATTATTTTTGGTTATTGGTTATTGGTTATTGGTTAATTACTAATTGCTAATAAAATTTTCTATTTTCTATTCCCCATTCCCCAGGGAGCATCCCAATCAAGGCAAAGAAACTTGTTTTTGCCAAGGTTTTCACCCCTCCAGCTCCCCTTGTGATACCCAATCTAGATTAATTACCCCCTTTATCTAAAAAAGCTGGGGAGAAGGGAGAAGGAAGCAGGGGAGAAAAAAATGGCATAATGATAACGGGGGTTTAAAAAGCGGATTTGGTATGAAAGAGGGGAGCAAGAATACATCGGGATGCTCTCATTCCCCATTCCCTATTAGCCATTAGCCATTAGCTATTAATAATTAAAGAAATACCCTCCATATTATCAAAACGAGATTGGAATCCCCAGCCGCCACCACCGACATCATCAGTAGTGTCAGAAATAGCTAGCCAAAGTTCATTTTCACCTTTTTTCAGAGGTAAATACACCGCATCGTAATAACCGATAGTGCCCAGAAACCTGTAATCCCTAGAAGTAAACTCATCACGACCTTCATATAGTAAGCGATTGTTGAGATATAATCGAGTGCGATCGCTAAATCCGATGTGCAACCGCTTAACCTGCTTTGTGTCGGAAATAATTGTCACTTTGGCAAAAGCCGTATTCTTCTCTCCGACAATCCCTTCTAATCTCCCGATATTAAACAATCCTGTGGATTCGCTCCTGACTTTTTGCCAGGTTAAGTTTTGTTTTTCGGCTTTATTTAGCTCTACTTTACCATCGACAGATTTTTCATCGAAGGCTTGAGAAACAGACCAAGACATAATTGTACCAGGAGGAGTAGGTTTAGGCTCTTTTACTTGGCCTTTTAGCGGCGGATTGTTGGTGGCGACGTAGCTAAAGTTGGCAAAATGAATGGGCGTAGTTGATTCGGTTAGCACAAACAAACCTATTTTACCTTCTTTAACCGAATGTTGTAATTTCGGTATAAATAAGAGTGGCTTACTCATATCCTCAACATATACCTCAGCTTCCTTACCCGCCACAACAATTTTGACATGTATCCATTGATTTAAAGGATATTTAAACCGGGCGGTATATCCTTCACCTGAATAGAGTTGCCAGTTAAGCAAACCATTAAACACGGGCGTATACTGACAAGAGTCGGGATTCCCAGATTGGTGAATTCGCATATAAAACTCTTCACGATTTTGCCCATCTTCATCGCGCCACAGCGCCCCAGCAAAACCTCTCCCCTCACCAAAAGCCACATCATATTCAATTATCCCATCACTGAATTGAGAATCTTTCACAATCGCCCGTCCAAAATTAAGCAAAAGACTCTTTTCTCCCAAATAATCCTCAATTTTATTCTGTTTACCGCCAATCTTCCATCTAGCAGAATCAAAAGGGATGACAGCACTATTAGCAGATGATAAATCTTGAGGATAACCCAACCCCAAAATTACCAGTAAACAGACAACTACCCCCAAAACATACTTAAATAATTTGCTTTTCATCTGAAACATCCTCTTTTTCAGATTATCCCAAAACATTTCCGTACCTCTATGCTAAAAAAAACGATCCCTATAAATCAACACCATACCCATCCCAACAGAATGGGGAAAGTTAACCATAAATTAACCATTCCCCATTAACCTTCCCTACTTTTCAAAAGAAATTCCTGTCAAATCATCAATTTTGGCTTGAAGTCCCCAACCATTAGTCGGAAAACCGGAAGATACAGCCAGCCAAACTTCATTTTTACCTTTTTTCAAAGGTAAGTAAACTTGATCGAAATAACCCAGCGTTCCCATAAACCTGTAATCGCGGGAGAAAAAGTCATCATTACCACCATAGATTTTCTGCCCATTCAAATAAACCTTGACGCGATTGCAAAAGCCGAAATCAAGGGTTTTGAATTGCTCCTTATCAGAAACAATGGTAACTTTCGCAAAAACCGTATCTTTCTCTGGTGTGGGTTCTGCTACTATAGCTAAATTAGTGACTCCAGAAGGATAACTTGGCAGTTTTTTCCAAGTCAACTGTTTTTGTTCTTGGTTACTTAGTAAATATTTGCCATCTAGTAACTTTTCACTGAAAGTATTGGAAACTAGCCAAGATTTTACCGTACCTGGTGTAACTGCTGGTGTTTCTTTGGGGCTACCTTTGAGAGTTGGTTTAGTGGTGGTGTAAGAGAAATTGGCAAAATAACCTGGGGCAGAATCTTGAATGGCAATTAAGCCGATATCACCTGGTTTAACTTCCCGCTTTAAGTCCACAAAGAGTGCTGGTTTCTCCATCTCTTGGACGTAAATTTCGGCATTTTTTCCCAAGACAGCGATTTTAACATGAGTCCATTCTCCAACATTAAATTTAGCAGTAGCCGTAAAGGGTTCCTGACGACTGGAGAACAACTGCCAAGATAGAACATCATTGTGAATTGGGTTATACTGGACAGCATCAGGCAATCCGGAACGAGTACTGCGAATATACAATTCTTCAAAATTTTTATGATCCTCCATCCGGAACATTGTTCCTAAAAATCCTGGACCGTTGGGTAAAACTATATCGTACTCGATAATCCCATCGGTGAAGTTGGCATTTTTAATTGTGGCAGTCCCCTCTTCTAGTAAGAGACTTTTTTTCCCTAGAAACTCTTGAATTGTACTGGTTTTGGCATTAAATTCCCATTTATTAGAGTCAAAAGGGATAACAGTGCCACTTGTGGAGGCGACAGCTTGGACAGATTCTTGGTTATTGCTAGAGGGTAAAGCTTGGGAAGAGTCTTGACTATAACCACACCCCACGAGCAAAACAATGAAAAGCAATGTGGCTAGAAAATACTTACGAATTTTACGGATTGTATTCACCGCTTCCTCCTGAATGGTATTGTTTAATTACTGGATTTTGGCATGGTATCTTTTGTTCCTAATATTTTCTAAATATTTTCTCTCCTTTTTTTTTTCTATCCTGTCTTTTGTTTGTGCTTTTGTGATTCAACTATTCGGTATTTTGCTGGAGAATTGAGAAAGTCGATAAGGATGCTTGGTTACGCTGTTTATATTTTTGCAGCAATTCGCCATTCATTATTGCTAGAAACCGGGTTTCTTGTAAGTGCTGCCTGTGAAATTTGAGCGGTTTGCCAAAAGAAACCCGGTTTCTGTATCGAGGCTCTAGTGACTGGTTACTTCTAACTTAGTACCCCTTAGAATGCAATTTGCATTCTCAGCGTACCCATGACAATATCTTCATTCTCATCATCCTGATTAGGTGCTGTAATCCACATCGCACCTGTCGTCAGCGACATAGAATTAGTGAGATTGTGCTTATAGTAAGCCTCAATATGCCATGAGGTATCTCGTTCAAAACCGCCGACAAAATTATCTCCTTTTCTCAAACCAGTTAAAGTAGGTTCCATCCCCACAACTAAACCAGCTACATTTCCTCGCTTGAATAGATCTCTGACTGTTAAAATAGCAGCATAAGACCAAATATCGGCATCGCCACGCCCAATCAATCGGGAACTAAATTTGTTGACGAATCCACCAATATTTATTTGGGGCGTAATTTGAAAAAATCCTTGGATTCCATAGAAGTTAGTGACTGTTGGTACGTCGGTATCAAAAAACACGCCTCGGTTATCAAATCTACTAGCAAGGGCACTACCAAGAAATGGACGGGCATTGACGCGATTCCGGTTGCGGCTAAACTTAAATTGACCAGGTAGGGCATAAGTATTACCGTAGGTAAAAATCATCCCTAGTCTGTCAGAAGGGGTAAATACCATTTGCCCTACGGCATAATAATTACCGTTGAACAAACCTTCTTCAGGATTAGAGCCTGGAGTGGCTTCATAAGCTACACCAAAACGCAATGCTTCATTAATTTGATATCTTGCTAAAATACCAGATCTACCAGTAATTCGCGAGAGAGGGGCACGGACACCAAAAACTGATATAGGTTGTCCGGGAATTAAACCTAGAGTGCGGCGATCTGAATCAATTGTACTTCCGCCTGCACCAAATGCTCTGTCGGTAAATACGGTAACAATAAATTTGTTGGGAATTATGGGAAAAGTATAGTCTAGGTTACCTAAAACTATATCGTTATCTGAACTGCCGCCAAATCCCCAAGCAACTGTGCCTTCACCTCCAACTCCGACATTTCTTCCGTTATTGGTAGTATTAAAATCGAAGGCTGTCGTATTATTTGTTAAGAAACTAAAGTCTAACCGATCTTTGCCAGTAAAGGTGGCTCTGAATGGGAGCAAAAGACTATATTGAAATACTGTTTCGTTGTTGCCTTCCCCAGAAAATGCGTCTATCAAGCTCATGTCGATAAACCCATTCATCTTGAGGGTAGTGGAAAACTGATTGTCTTCTAATGTTGCTGTCCGCGATTCTAAGTTATCAACTCTTCCGGTTAATTGGGATAATTCTGCGGCAAACTCTTGTTGTAGTCTTTTAATACTGTCTAAATCTTCTGTCCCCACAGGATTGCTTGGCCCTTCACCGATTAATCTGTAAAGGCTATCTAAACAAGCATTTAATCCGGCGGCAAATTCATAGCGAGTCATGGCGCGATTTCCTCGATATGTACCATCGGGATATCCTGCGATGCAGCCATAACGTTCAACTAATTCTCGTAAGGCTTGGTATGCCCAGTCTGTGGGTTTGATATCAGAAAGTTGGGTAACTGATGTTACTTGATCTAACTCATTGTTAGTTTCAGAATCTGGGTTAGAGTTATCTAAGGATTGAGAATCTTTTAACAAATTTTCCAGAGGATCTTCCACAATTTCTTCTGGAAGTGGGGAAAATAAACTATCCGGTTGGTTTGGTTGGATGGTAGGATCGGTATCGGATGCGATCGCGTCGTTGGGACTTTTTGCAATCTCAATTCCGGCTCCCTCTACTACCGTCACTGTTTGAGGCTCTGTCACTGGTGTGGTAGGATGGGATGCGATCGCGTCGTTGGGACTTTTTGCGATCGCTATTGGCAATTTCTCTGCTAATACTAATCTTTGTTTGTCTTCTGCCTCTTCTCCCACTCCCAATAAGGCAGATAATCCTTGACCTTGAGTATCTGTGCCAGACTCGATAATTGTCGTCGATGATGTGCTAAAACTTATTGTTTCCTTCTGGAATGCTAAATGATTTTTACAGACAACTAAGGTTTCTGGCGATTTATTTCCGGAATTATTTCCCTCCAAAACCAATTCTGAACTTCCCAGACATAGACTAGACTGAGTATCCTCTGATACCTCTGTCTGGAGGACTTCACCTTGGGGTGTTGCTACTGCTTCTGGTACAAAGCTTCCCACTGATAACACTGATATTGTCGCCAATATCGCTGATGACAAAGATGCCTTCTTCTCTGGGCTTGGGCAGTTAGTAGCTCCCTTCTGGTAACCTTTGATCTGTTTCTTGGGCATTATTTCTATCCAAAATTGTTACTTTCAGCAGTAATTGGGATATTCCACCAACAGCTATAACCCAATGGTGGATATTTGACAGGGACTTAGGGTTGGAGACTTGTAACTATTAAAACATCGTAGAAGTTGAGAACCCCTGGTTTTTAACCGGGAGATGAAAACGACTTACGGGATGGCTGCCCTCTGTGTCTAGAATCCCTTCTTTGTGCTAATCTCAAATTAGCTTAACACCACAGGATGAAAAACTCCAAACACAAAACGTGAGTGTTATCCAACTGAACCATGACAACTGAAGGTATAGGGTTGTACCGAGAAGTGTAGAAATGCAACCTTCGGTGCGTAAAATCTTCAAGGCTCGAAGATACCAAAGTAGCCGCACAGCCAGAAATGGTCGAGGCGGGTAGGACTGTTTGAGCCAGTCAAAGCCCGTTTTCCAGAACAAACATTGCGTAGCTTGGCTTTAGCCCATGTAGCAATATCAGTTCAGAATCCACGTTTTTCAAAGCGTGGATAGTTCAATAATACTGTCATCTCAGTAACATAGTTTTCCACTGCCCCCATCCTTCCCCCGTTCCTAAAAACCGTAGCTCGATACTAGAAAGTGCGGTTTTTAGGTGCTAATATTGAAATCGTGGCAGGTTTCCACTCTGGGATATCAAGAGCTATTTCATCTGTATTTGACCAAACCTTACCCTAATTAAGCCTTTCGAGTCAAGAGATCTTGTCATCCTTGGTCGAGACAGTAAGCCAAAGTCAAAGCATCAGCCTCGATATCCTCCTATTTTGTCTGGCAATCTCAGTCCATTTGCAGGGTACAATAATTTATAAAAAAATTGTCCCGATTGTACTCTCCTATACGGGAATAGTACTTCAGACTTAATTATTATTTTAGTTGACAGAGATTAATCTCCTGATTTGCCTGCCTTCCTAACTAGACTATAAGGATGTCACAAAGCCTAAGTTTTGTAACCTAGAAATTTGTCCGTCCCTAACTATGGGCTGAAAATAGATCGGCGATGATAACTGTCTATCTATCCGCCAAGGATGGAAAGCAGAGAAATTAGCTGCCAAATCAACTAAATAACTCCATCGATAAATCCAGCATTAAGCTTCAAAACCTTGATGCTATCTCTCCCATAGGAGTCCGCAGTCAAACAACGATCGCAAAAATCTTTCCCTTGTCAGCGCAAGCTTTAAGGATGATTTTTCAAGAAAATATCCTGCTAACTTCTCCTTCTTGTAGCTCGCCGGATTAAGGTGACAAAAATAAACTAATTGCGTTTCCCCGGAATGATAAGAAAGGCAGGCTTTCAATCCTGTGGCTATGGCTAACGCATAGCTCTCGCTATCAGCCCAGGGAGTGTCAAGAACTATACTCACTAAAAATTACTAGCAGTCAAAAATGATATCATGTCCGGTTATATCCTTCTTGGGAAGTAGTAGGCACGCTTAGTACCACAAAAGCGACAAGAATCAAGCAGGCTTGTTCCTGACTGCGAACAAGTTTAGACAAGAGCGATGCTACCGGACATGATATAAGCAGGGAGAGAGGGAGAGAAAACGATGACCAAGCATTTTTCACCGATCGAAAAATTCTGCCAAGCTCCATCTAGAATCCCCTGACATAAGAATCAGAAACATAAATGTCCACACCATAACTCTTAATATTAATTCATGACCCAATCCTCATTTTCTCAAACCCAAAAAAATACCACCTTAGAAGCCCTAGCAAAAGATGCTGGAGTAGCCTTAATTATCCAAATTGGTGGATTATTTCTTACCTACCTCCTTCAGGTAGTCCTCGCCCGATGGATGGGAAGAGGAGAATACGGTATATACGAATATGTTATTGCCTGGTCATTATTCCTAGCAATTCCCGCCGGATTAGGTTTGCCTCGCGCCGTTTTGCGATCTATTTCCCAATACCGAGTAGTCCAAGACTGGGGACATTTACGCGGGATAATTCGCGGAAGTTGGCTACTGACTCTCTTATCAAGTTTACTAGTATCATTAATAGCTGCCGGGATTGTACTATTACTGAATCGCGATCGCAATTTCCTCTATGCCGTACCTCTCCTCACGGGACTTGGCTTGATATCCCTACAGGCATTACAACAATTACAGTTGGAAACTTCCAGGGCAATGGATGACATTACCTTAGCCTATTTGCCCTATCAAATCATGTGGCCTGTTTTGGTTATTTGTGGTGGATTTGTCTTCCTGGAAACTCACCACTCCCTCAAGAGTTCATCGATGATTGGTGTAGCGACTTTAATGTTATTGGTAATTGTCCTATTTCAGTTATTCTTTATCGGACAAAAAGTTAAAGAAAAAGTTGAATCTGCTGCCCCCCGTTATGCCTACCGTCAGTGGCTCAGTTTATCCCTAATTCTCTTAGTCCAGCGGGCATTTTTTATCATCTTAGACCAAACCGATATTATCATGGTTGGTTCTTTCATCGGACCAGAGGCAACAGGGGTTTATAATGCTGCTGTCAAAACGGCTCTCTGGGTTACCTGCATTTTAGAAATGTTAAATATGGTGGTAGCACCTACCTTGGCTACTCTCTATGCTCAAAAAAATATGGAAGACTTACAAAAGGTAGTATCTAAGGTAAGTTTGTGGATATTCTGGCCTTCTGTTGTTATCGCCCTAATATTGTTAAGTTTTACTCAGCCAATTTTGCGGATTTTTGGCCCAGGCTTTATCGGAGCAGCTTGGTCATTAAAAGTGCTAGTGTTAGGACGGTTGGTGGATTGCTTTTGCGGTTCCGTTGCCCCTTTAATGGTAATGACAGGGAATCAAAATAAGTCTCTCCCTGTCTTTGCTTCCTGTGCTTTACTTAATATAGTGGGCAATGCGATCGCAATTCCCATGTTTGGCATTGTCGGCGCAGCTATCAGCACTACCTGTACCTTGGTTTTGTGGAATGTGTGGCTTTCTCTCTTGGTTGTCAAACATGTTCGAGTTAATCCTTCCATCTTCTACAGTCTTTTCTCTGCTAAGAGTGCCGATGGTTGATGGTTATTGGTTAATGGTTATTGGCTAATGGGACTTAAACAAAAATAGAGGTAAAAATGGCTTTAAACCTATGCAGGGCAATATTTTTAGGTCAAAGCAGCCTAGATCTAGTATAAACTCGGGTTTTAGGCATTTTTAGATCGTTGACGTATTTCCCTTATCCAGTAAGGGTTTCAGCAGATTTTGTAACCATAAACTGTCTAAGTACCACTAATTGCTAAAAGAATAGGAAAAAACTATCTACTCTCCACTCCCCATGACACCAGAATTACAGGAGTTAGAAATTTCATCAGGAGAAATCAGACACCTTAGTGGTGTCGATGTTAGTGAAGTTTTTCGACCAAGTATTCTGACAAATCCTCAAACTCGATGGGTTTTTTTATTTCAAGAGTTATTACTGATTTTGGCGCTAACGCCAATGATCGTGGGCTTGCTTCATGTCTTTGTAATTCTGCCTTTGCTGGGTACGTCTCTTGGGGCAACAATTTTTAGCCTTATCGCCGTACCAATTGCGATCGCAGCTTATCGCTGGTTATGGTGGCAACGCGGTAGCCGCAAGTCTTTGGGTTATTTGTTGGATGAGGTGGATCGATACAATGCTACTATTAAAGCTATCGATATTCACGATCGACTTCAAGCTACTCGAACCCAGTTAGTTACTTTAAGTGAGGAAGAGCAGAATATCATCAGGCCCGATAGCTTCGCTGGCCTTGGGCATCGCGAACATATTATTGCTGCTATGACTCTGATTAAACAAGATTTGGTCAGCGCCCTCCAAGCCGAGCGCATTCTCCGCGAAAATAAAAGTTTCTTAGTCACTAACCCAGAGCTATTAACCAGTAATTTGAGAACTTTACAAACGCTCCAAATACAGAATCGCGCTAGCGAGTATGGACATTTGTTCAATGAAGCTTTACAAATTGCTACAGATGTTTCCCTTGAGATGAGGAAGTTACAAAGTAAGAGTCGCTAAGGGCTTGCCTTTTTTTGGGCTTATCTGGAAGTACAAGAATGAATGCGTTTTGAGAGTGGTTTGGGGATTGGCACAATCAGGCGATCGCGAAGATCAGATCGCACAGCAGTGGACAGTTGACAGTTGACAATTGACAGTGGACAGTGGACAGTTGACAGTTGACAGTTGACAGTTGACAGTTGATGAGGGCTATCATAGAGATGAGAAAATATTGATGTGGAAAATATTGATGTGGAAAATATTAAAGTAGAGCGGACTAGCGTATAAAACTTATAAAAGGTCATTAGCCCTCCTTTGGATTATTCGCCAATAATAGCTGAAACGACGCAATCTCGTCAAGTATTGAAAATTAATTTCAATAAAAATTGACGCATTTAAGAGGCTTTCAGCCATTACAGACTTTATTACGTTATATTAAGAACATTTTTTGGTTAAATTATATTAATTATTCTATGCTGATTATTTTCTTTTGTTAAGTTATATTAATTACTTTTGGGGAGAGGGATTGAGGAGAAGGGGAAAACTATCTGGGATGACTAGCTCATAATTTTATCGCTCTTCTCATATCGGTGAAACACAACTAAAAATTCACTTCCATCTTGGCGTACCTTTGCGCCTACCTTTGCGTACCTTTGCGTTAAAAAAAATTCTATCCCATACAACGGAGAACCGCGATAGCCTTGGACTTGAGTCCAAGGTAGGTTTTCCAGCTTACTGACAATGGTGAAAATTATCAGTTTGAGTAGACATCTCCTTTCAAACAATCTCAAACCCTTACCATATCCAGATAAAAAGCTAATTTTTGAAGATGTCCATTAAAGCAATCAGAAAGAGAATTAATTCTCTTTCTCTTGCTGCTAAGATTCACCTGATAAAGTCGATGACTCAGGAGCAGTTTCTCCTGTAGTAGGTGGTTGGAGAGGTTTACCAAAAGCAACTCGCAGAAATGGCGGTGCTAAAAATGTGGTGAGAATTACCATGATAATAATTGATACCTCCAAAGGCTTATCAAGTACACCACTAGCAGAGCCAATTCCCGCAAAAACTAATCCCACTTCACCTCGTGGAATCATCCCCACACCAATAGCGATGCGATTAATTCCGGGCGTACCAAATACAGCCCAACCTGTCACTATTTTGCCGAAAATTGCCACGACAATCAAAAATACAGCAATCAAAAGTCCTGCCCGATTATCCGGTACGGCTGGATTGAGTACTCCTAAATCAGCCCTAGCACCTACGGTAACAAAAAAGATGGGTACTAATAAATCGGCAATAGGCTTAACCAATTCATCTAACTCATTACGAGTATCGCTGTCATCTAAAACTAAGCCAGCGGCAAATGCACCCAAAATTGCTTCGAGATGAATGGCGTTACCGAGAAATGCCATAAAGAAGGCAAAAATAAAAGCTGGGATGACAATATTGCCACGAGTTTTCAAGTTTTGGACAATTGCCGTGAAGGTTTTGTTGAAAATGCCACCTAACAAAATCGAACCGATTAAAAATACAGTGGCACTAACAATTAAATAGATGACATTGGTAACATCAATCTCACCAGTTTTAGCTAAACTGGCGACAACAGCTAGGACAATAATACCCAAGACATCATCAATAACTGCCGCCCCGACAATAATTTGACCTTCTTTGGATTTAAGTTGTCCCAATTCAGACAATACTTTAGAGGTAATCCCAATGCTAGTTGCTGTTAAGGCGGCACCTGCAAAAATTGCCGGAATTGCTGGAGTATGGAATAAAATCATTAAACCACCAGTACCAACTGCAAAAGGCACTGCCACTCCCACACAGGCGACAACTGTAGCTTGAATTCCCACTTCTTTTAATTGTCTCAGGTCAGATTCTAGCCCAATTTCAAAGAGAAGAATAATTACGCCCAATTCAGCTAAAACTGAAACAACTTCACTTTGGGCTTCAAATACATTGGTAACTGCTTCTGGAGTAAGATTATTAATCCATTGCAGCACAGTCATCAAGACTGAATCTGAGGCAGATAATCCACCTTCGGGAAAGACAATTAGGTGTAAGGCTGATACTCCCACAATTACACCCGCCACTAGTTCACCTAACACAGGTGGAAAATCGAAATTCCTAGCTACTTCTGCCCCTAGTTTACTAGCAAGATAGATTACCACTAAACTCAGTAAAACCCCACTGAGAATAATAGGTGCATTTTCGGCTTCGACTGTTGCTAATAAGGGTAAAGGAGAAATTAGGGATGCCATCCCAGAAGTTAATGCTGTCATGGTTTGGTGCAAAAATATAGTGTAGTTTTGAGAGAAAGCGGGATGTAAACAAGCTTAAATTATATTGCGATTGAGTATCATTTGTCTTGTATCTTTCCCATCTATTCTTTGATGTCCGGTAAATCAACCATAATTAAAACTCTCTACGTCAGAGTATCTCCATATCACTAGCGTCATTCTTAACTATGGTTAATCAAGCGAATATGATATTATTCCTGGAAATGGTTTCGATACGGTTATATAATTTTAATTCCATATTTAGATGCAGTTGCCATCACTTTTTCGATATCTTCTGAAGTTACTTCTGGTATTTTATCCTCAATTTCACTAGCAGGTACGCCTGCCTCTCTGATAAAATTCTCGAACCCAGCCGGAGTAACCCAGGAGAGAAATTTTGCTGGTTTTGAGCCAATATTTTTAAATCGATGAAGTTCACCTTGTGGAGAATGTAGAAACGTGCCAGGTGTAGCGACGATAATTTTTTCTCCAAGCTGAAACTCCATTTCTCCCTCTTGAATGTAGAATGCTTCAGCTTCATGACTGTGGATGTGAGGTGGAACTTCGCTTTGGGGTTTCATGATAATCTCACATAAAGCATAAGCTTGATTTGTGTCTTGACCTACTATTTTATAGGTGTACAAGTCTCCGAGTAACCAATAGGATAATCCTTGTCCTGGTTTCTGTAATATTCCTGCTGGTTTTCCGATCATGGTACTGAGTCCTTTTGGGGTTTGCCAAGGCAATTAAGAGGGATATTTGAGCGCAGAATTAATCTGACTTCATTGGCTTAAGTTCTGAACCATTTGTGGTAATCTGAAGTTGTATTTATAGCAACCGCCACATCGGTTAATACCTCAATAACGTCATGAATAGAGCCGACAAGCCTTCCTGAGTAAACGGTTTGATTTACATCAAATAACTGTCAACTGTCCACTGCGATAGAATAACTAGATTAAGTCCTTAATTAAGGTGTCTGATTGGGTGGAGGCGGTGTTGGTGTTGCTGATGGTTGTGCAGACTCGGTAGCCTGACGTTTGACTTGATCCTTATATTGGGCTGGTGCTAAGGAAACAGCGGTTGTAAATAGAGATTGTGCTTCGGCAGTTTTACCTTGTTGTTTCAGAATCATGGCCTTAGCTAATACTGGTCTAAAATCTTGTTTGTTGACTCTAATTGCTTCATCATAAATAACTAGAGCTTCCGTGTAGCGCTGTTGGCTAGCGTAAACTAGACCTAATAATAACTGTACTGAGGGGACATCCACAGTTCCCGCTTGGACATCGTTAAGCTGGTTGGCTGTTTTTAGGGTATCTTGGATGAGCGCGATCGCAGCTTCGGGACGTTTTTGCGCAATTTGTAACTCAGCATATCCTTGGAGAGCATTTAAGTCTCCTGGTTTTGTCGTTAATATTTCCCGATACGCTAGAGCTGCTCCTTCAGGATCGCCCGTTCGCTGTTTTAACTGAGCTAGCAAAACTGTATAATCGGTTTGATTGGGATTTAGTTTAGCAAACTCCTCCAGGGGCACAATTGCTCCTTTAATATCTCCTAGTTGCAGTTTTCCTTCGACAACTCCCCGCAAAGCCGTTGGATTTTGCGGCTCTCGCTTCAGCACCGACTCATAGCCTTTGACTTGAGCTTCTATTTCTGTCCGTTTTTCTCCAGAGATTGTGGATGTGGGAGTTGGTGTCGCCACAGTAGACGGCTGCTGTTGCTTAAAGGCAGTTCCCAACAGGGGAATCATTGAGAAACCGACAAATGCCAGGACGGCTAGCACTAAAATAACATTGATCCAGGGATTGCGTTTACCAGACACGAAACTTCCTTGAACGAATCTAATCTACTTAGTCAATCTTAGCTCAATTGTACCAAAGGAGGGACAGGGGACTAGAGACTGGGTACTAGAGCGCCGATTCAGTAATAATCAAGAGCCTGATTTTCCGTTGGCAGATCGGTGAGAGAATGACTATTTTTCGTTATACCCTGGATTACTGAATCGGTGTTCTAGAGATTGCGCATCAAGGATAAAGAGTACAATTTCCCTTATGTACAGACCTGAGTTCGACGAAAGAGCCGAAGCTGAAAGCCAGTAAACAAGAGCTTTACAGC
>DOIX01000140.1:3003-5222 GCA_003511885.1 Cyanobacteria bacterium UBA11153 | reverse complement strand
AGTAAACAAGAGCTTTACAGCATTTTCAAGTCAAATCTCTTAGGCCAGAAATCGATATTACGATCCCAATTTTACAAAAAGTCAAGGGAAAACACCGAACACCGTTGGCGTAGCCGGAGCTAAGCGCATACACCGAACACCGAACACCGAACTCATGTATTCTATTTTTGTTCTTGTTCAATTAATCTGTGAGATATTTTTCGATCGTTTGCAAAAAACTTTCGACATTAAAGGGCTTAAGTATATACTCATTCATCCCCAATTCTTTAATTTTTTCAATATTATTCATGTCCGCACTTGCTGTCAGAAATAGGAATGGAATATTAGCAGTGAGAGGATTACTCCGCATTTCGGCAAAGACACCATAACCATCAAGTTCTGGCATCATAACATCACAGAGAATTAAATTGGGTTGATATGTTTCCGCCAATGCTACACCCATCTTCCCATTCTCCGATCCTAGAGCAGAGAATCCTTCAATTTCGAGCAACTCAATCAGGTTATCTCGGATAAATCTTTCATCTTCAATAATCAAAATTTTTTTCATGAACTAACTCTACTTCAATTTACAATATATCTGGAGACAGCTCCAGATCAAACCAAAAACCTATCGAGGATATAGCCAGGGACTAGGAGCTGGGGCGTACAAAGTTTGAGGAATTGAGAATGTCTTAACAGCCTTGGGGGTTGCTATCAATACCCAGAATAAGCTGCTACGCATTTAAACTGTATATTTTTAAGTTAGGGAAAAAGTTATCAAACCCTCTCCCCTGCCCCCCTGCTCCCCCTCTCTCAAAACAGACTTTCTTAAATGCGTGACAGCTTAATACCCAAAAATATCTGGTAAAGAGCGATTACATCCATGGGTTTATCATAGATGTAAAGAAACGATCGAAAAGTCAGTAAAAACCAACATAAGTTACTGCTCATTTAAACTGTATATTTTCCATTTAGGAAAAAATCGATCGAACCCTCTCAAGAAGATCCCCTGCCCCTCCCCTTCTTTCAAAACAGACTTTCTTAAAAGCGTAGCAGATTAACACTATGGAAGGGTAATTTGAGGAAGAAAAATTGAACTGTCGCCATAATTTTTGCTAAAACAGCCCAGACAAATTTATTCTTTGTCTTTTCACCTCTCTAATTAACCAATTTATGGATCCACCTTCTAGACCCTTACCGGAGAAGTTCAAATAACAAATCTAGATGGAATCTAATACACTAAGATGTACCGAATGTCTGGACGAGAACAAATGAGAACTATTGTACTACTAAAGCAGAACCGATGGGGAGATAGCTGATGACGCGATATATAAACATAATAAAGCTATTTTGGAGTACTGCACTGGCAGCAGAGCTGGAATATCGGCTCAATTTTGCGATCGCTACGTTAAGTAGTTTAGGCAACCTCAGCGGTAGTTTATTTGGGCTATTTTTGTTCTATCGCACAGGTTACACGTTTCATGGCTGGAATTGGTCAGAAGCACTACTTGTTTTAGGTATTTTTACTTTATTACAAGGATTTTCCGCCACATTTCTTGCTCCTAATTTAAACCGAATCGTGGAACACGTACAGGAGGGAACCCTGGATTTTGTTCTCCTCAAACCAGTTAGTTCCCAATTCTGGCTTTCATCCCGTACTATTTCACCTTGGGGATTCCCTGAAATAGTCTTTTCGGTTATACTAATTGGTTTTGCTGGTACGCGCCTTCGGTTGACAGCGATTGACTACCTGACTAGTGCCTTCCCTCTCTTATTTGGGATGGTGAGTCTATATAGTATATGGTTTATTTTAGGAGCAACTAGTATTTGGTTTGTCAAAATCTATAATGTCACTGAGGTATTGAGAGGTTTAATTGAAGCTGGGCGTTTTCCGATAGTGGCGTATCCAGCAGCTTATCGGTTTTTCTTTACTTTTGTCGTACCTGTGGCTTTCTTAACCACTGTACCAGCAGAGGCTATGCTCGATCGCGCTAATCCGATCTGGATTCTAGGCTCTGGTATTCTAGCTTTGGGTTTATTCTTTGCTTCTTCTATCTTTTGGCGCTTTGCCCTGCGTTTCTATACTAGTGCTTCTTCTTAGGGAGTGGGGAGTGGGGAGTAAGGGAGACAAGGGAGACAAGGGAGACAAGGGAGACAAGGGAGACAAGGGAGACAAGGGAGACAAGGGAGACAAGAGAGACAAGGGAGACAAGGGAGACAAGGAATAAATTGTTTTCTCC
>DOIX01000140.1:0-2621 GCA_003511885.1 Cyanobacteria bacterium UBA11153 | reverse complement strand
TCAACTGTCAACTGTCAACTGGTATATAACGGTTTCATGTCTACCACAACATCTCCCTTTTCCCCTGAAGAAATAGCTGCTGAGGGCTTGAAGCCTGAAGAATATGAAGATATTGTCCAACGCTTGGGGCGACATCCCAATCAAGCAGAATTGGGCATGTTTGGTGTAATGTGGTCAGAACACTGCTGTTATAAGAATTCCCGTCCCTTATTAAAACAGTTTCCTACATCCGGCGATCGCATTTTGGTCGGCCCTGGGGAAAATGCTGGGGTGGTAGACCTAGATGATGGACTGCGACTGGCTTTTAAAATAGAATCTCACAATCATCCTTCTGCGATCGAGCCTTTTCAAGGTGCAGCTACGGGAGTTGGTGGTATTCTCCGAGATATTTTTACCATGGGGGCGCGTCCTATTGCGGTTTTAAATTCTTTGCGTTTTGGTTCTCTAGATGATGCCAGAACTCGTAGACTATTTAGTGGGGTAGTAGAAGGAATTTCCCATTATGGTAATTGCGTCGGAGTCCCCACTGTTGGTGGTGAAGTTTATTTCGATCCAGCTTATACAGGTAATCCCTTAGTTAATGTGATGGCACTGGGATTAATGGAAACTCCAGAAATTGTTAAATCTGGTGCTTCTGGTATTGGTAATCCAGTATTATATGTAGGATCTACTACAGGCAGAGATGGGATGGGTGGAGCCAGTTTTGCTAGTGCAGAATTGAGCGATAAATCAATGGACGATCGTCCTGCAGTGCAAGTAGGAGATCCTTTCCTGGAAAAATGTTTAATTGAAGCTTGTCTGGAAGCATTTAAAACTGGTGCTGTAGTAGCGGCTCAGGATATGGGGGCAGCAGGAATTACTTGTTCTACTTCGGAAATGGCAGCCAAAGGTGGAGTGGGAATTGAGTTAGATTTAGATTTAATTCCTAGCCGCGAAACTGGAATGATTCCCTATGAATATTTACTTTCTGAATCTCAAGAAAGGATGTTGTTTGTCGCCCATAAAGGGCGGGAACAGGAGTTAATTGATATTTTTCATCGTTGGGGACTTCAAGCCGTAGTAGCAGGGAAGGTAATTGAAGAGCAAATTGTGAGGATTTTGTTTAAAGGTGGCGTAGCGGCAGAAATCCCGGCAACTGCTTTAGCTGATAATACGCCAATTTATCATCATGAGTTATTGCAGGATCCGCCAGATTATGCGGCAAAGGCGTGGGCTTGGACTTCTGATTCTTTACCACCTTGTACAAGCAAGGGCATTGAAATTTCTGGTAATTTTAAAAGTTGGAATGATATCTTACTAGAACTTCTGGAAACTCCAACTATTGCTTCTAAACGTTGGGTTTTTCGTCAGTACGATCATCAAGTACAAAATAATACTCTGGTTATGCCGGGAGATGCTGATGCGGCTGTAATGAGATTGCGTCCATTGGTGGGAGATTTGGCAGCGGATGACTTGCTGGTTGGGAAAGATGAGGTAGTACATTTTGCAGCGGATGGGTTAGTGGGTGGAGAAAAACAACTAATAACAAGTAACAGCCAACAACTAATAACAAGTAACAACCAACGACAAAAAGGTGTGGCTGCTACTGTGGATTGTAATGCTCGTTATGTTTATTTAGATCCTTATCAGGGTGCTAAGGCTGTGGTAGCGGAAGCGGCGAGAAATTTGAGTTGTGTGGGGGCTAAACCTATTGCGGTTACTGATAATTTGAATTTTGGTTCACCAGAAAAGCCAATTGGTTATTGGCAGTTGGCTTCAGCTTGTCAGGGAATTGCTGAGGCTTGTCGGGTGATGGGTACTCCGGTTACTGGTGGTAATGTTTCTCTTTATAATGAAACTCTCGATAGTAATGGTATTCCACAGCCAATTTATCCGACTCCTGTGATTGGAATGGTGGGGTTAATTCCTGATATCGATAATATTGGTACTCAGGGTTGGAAAACTGAAGGAGATTTAATTTATCTTTTGGGATTGCCTATTTCTGATACTACTCCTCATGTATCTTTAGGAGGTTCAGAATATTTGGCAAGTATTCATGGTTTGGTGGCTGGTAAACCTCCGGTGGTTAATTTTGATTTGGAATCTCGGGTACAGGCTGTTTGTCGTGAAGGAATTAGCCAAGGTTGGATTAAATCTGCTCATGATTGTGCAGAAGGCGGCATTGCTGTGGCTGTCGCGGAATCTTGTATTTCTAGTGGCTTGGGTGCGGAAATTAACTTGGGAATGATGGATGGAGACATCCGTTGGGATGAGATTCTTTTTGGTGAAAGTGCTAGTCGAATTGTAGTTTCTGTCAGTGCAGCTCAACAAGCTAATTGGGAATCCTATCTGAAAAAATCTTTAGGAGAATCTGGAGATACTTGGCAATTCCTTGGGATGGTTGGGGCAGAAAACTTGAATTTACGAGTTTTGGCTAATAACGATCGCAAAATCTTGGATCTTACTATGGCAGAAATTTGCGATCGCTACCGTAATTCTCTTGAGGCGCGTTTATCTCACCTCTAGCTACAGCAAGCCCTAATATAGCAACCGCCAGGGCGGTTAAGACGTTCTCAATTCCTTGCACCAGATTTTACGACTTTCTTACCTAGCCCCTAGCCCCCAGCCCCTAAAATTGATCC
>DOIX01000418.1 GCA_003511885.1 Cyanobacteria bacterium UBA11153 | reverse complement strand
GGGAAACGGGGAACTCTAAAGGATTTGGTATAATTTCCCATTTTTGACAATCTATATAGCAACCGCCAGGACAGTTAGGACATTCTCAATTCCTCAAACCCTTGATTTTACAGTTTTCTTCCTGAGCCAAGAGCCAATAGCCTCTAGTCCCTCGCTATACAATCCCCCCTAGTTCATCTGTTGATTATTGAGGATTCATTTTGATAACATGAAAACCTTTCTCTCCTAACAAAGGTAGATAAATATTCCCCTCTAAATCTACACCCCAATAACGGCTGCCTTGTAAGCGATATTCCTGTAAGTGAATATCTGGTGCTGGCTTTTCTTGCTCTTTGATAACACCCTCTGGCGAATAGACAATCAGTGTTCCATCTTCTCTGGACGTTTCTCCTGCGTATATGTAATAGTTTCCTTCTGAATCCAAATAAGCTAAACGACCAATTTCTCTCCCCTCTGGCAGGATATTTGCAGGAATACTTAACTTAATTTCTTTTGTCAATAGACCATTGTTTTCCCAATGTTGAACATTAATTTCTCCTCCAGAATCTAATCGATGAAAATGACTTGTATAAATCGTGCTATCGCCATCTGACAAAACTATATTATCAATCTTTTCCTGCCAAGTTAGCGATTTATTGTCAATGCGACTAATACTCATACCGCTGACTCCATATCCCCTTTCTTGTCCATCTACGCCTATTGGTGCAGCCAATACTCCATAAAGATTGCGATCGCAGTTTACTAGAGTTTCCTTCTTAAGACTGGGATCGTACTTAGTCCAGCAGCGTGTTTGTTTTTCTGGAAGATAGCGGACGTAATAAATCTTGCCTTTGCCATCCATGAAGACTTCACCTGTCCATTCTCCCCATTCTCCATAGGGTTCTAAACTGCCATTTTCAGAGTTAATCCGTACAACTAGTCCTGTATATTCAGTAGCAGCTAGATAGGGGTTCGAGTTTTCATCGATTAACAATTGCTGGAAATCACCTTCCAGCTTATTTATGTCGATGTTTTTACTGTTAAAAGCTCCGCTTCTTTCCCAGATTGGTTGACCTTCAGGTGTTAATTTTCGCAGATAATTTTGTGTTATTTCAGAAGTTTGATAATTTTCTATGAGATAAATGTTGCCATCTCGATCCCTAAGAAAATCTAAAATGCGCCAGCCATTTTTTACCCCTGAAGGAGGATTGATTTTCACACTACTGACTAACTTGCCTTCTGGAGAAAAACGATATAAATTAGTACCAACTCCTTGACTGTAAGCTGGGTTATAGGCAAGTATATCAATTCCACCCCAAGGAGTTATGCGCATACTAACAGGCGCACGCATCCTTCTGGGAACTTTACTAGTCATGATACTCGTCTGAGCATTACCAACAAATAGTTCTGGTATGCCGCTGTTTTTGTCCCACGGCATGGTGATAATTTTCTTAAATCTAACAGAATTATTGGCAGATATCATGGTACTTTGTCCTTGTTTTTTGTCTTCTTTATTATCTAAAATTTCCCTTTTTGATTGCACTATATTAGCCTGTTGAACTATACTTTCTCTCTCATCAACACTTGAGATCGATTTCTTGTTTATGGGAGGATAACCTGGCAAGAGGCTGAGATAATACATCAGTCCGATAAATGTTAAAAACTTTACCATGGTGCTGTAGCGAAAGTAATATTAAATGCTGGTTGTCCATAGTCTTGTGTCCACGATTGATTTAACTCTTCAATTGTGGTTACTTTGACCTTATCTAAAGTAGGTGCAACACTTATTGGTGTTGTTGTAGTATCAAGGGTGAATGAGGTATCTGGTGGAGGCCAAAAACTAATAATTTGGGTGCGTCCTTGACTATCTATGACACCATTAGCAAGAGCCACATGGGCTGCACCATCAAAGAAAACAATATCTCCCCTAAGAGGTCTCGGTGTATTTGGATCTCCTATCTGATAAGGTACACGACCACTACCGCTCAAAACTTGCACTAGATAACTATACCAATCAAGCTTATGGGCTGTGTAAATATTATGTATCCATTGCCAAGAAACCATTCCTGCATTATATGCAGCCAGTAATATCATTTCCCAACAGTTAATTGTGGTTAAACTCGATACTGGAGGTGCTGCTTGCTCTGATGAAGCACTAGCCCAAGTTTCAAAGGTATTACCAGAACCCGGTCCCGAACCAATCCATGTCATTTGTTGCCCAACCATAGCATCGCTTTCGCTAGTAACAGCTAATTGTCTTCTGGCTTGGGGTAAGAATGTCTCCAAGTATGCTTCAGTCAAACTTACCTGATGTTCGCGGATATATCTGAGTGCTAAACGACATGCAAGTACCAATTCCTGGACAGCTATCGGACCTGGAGTTTGCTGTGGGAAAAATCGTTGCTGTAAATATTGATACTCGTCAGTTGCCTGAATGTCAGCCTCTGATAAACTGCCAGGATCGTGTTGCGGGTTACTGGGGTCATTATAATCATCCAAACTCGAACACTGTATAGTATTTCGCTGCACCGCACCACTATTCTGTTGCACCACATGTGTCAACTCATGGGCAAGCAACTCCTGTCCTCCTTTACTCCCAGGATCGTATTGTCCCTTCCGAAAGAAGATATCCTGTCCTGTAGTAAACGCCCGCGCCTGTATCGATTGATTAAGCTGGTCAGACTGTCCATCAGTATGAACTTTCACCCCACTAAAATCAGCACCAAACGCTTGTTCCATGGGTTTCCGAATATTCTCATTCAGGGATTGTCCGCCACCTATTGCACTTTCGATGGAATTTTCTAAATCTGGCGTAGCAGCCGTACCACCCTCTCCTGACTTGCGCTGTACCATTAACTTAGCTTGAAGGGGTTGTTTGTCCTCTTCCTCTTCTGGAGGCGGGATTTCCTCTCGTTGAATCGTACCGGATTCCAATTTGGTTTGAAGGGGTTGTTTGTCCTCTTCCTCTTCTGGAGGCGGGATTTCCTCTCGTTGAATCGTACCGGATTCTAATTTAGCTTGAAGGGATTGTTTGTCCTCTTCCTCTTCTTCG
>DOIX01000106.1 GCA_003511885.1 Cyanobacteria bacterium UBA11153 | reverse complement strand
GGCAAGAGGAGGTCAATTAAGTTGGCATATTTAACGCCTATTCATCAAAAGGATGGGTACAGTTATGGCTAGCTCTGGGTACAATAGGGATATTTGCTCAGATATGCCCAGATTTTATCGAGCAGTTTCTAGCCCGTCGTTTCACAACGAATCCCGGTTTTTCAAAGCCCGGAGAAGTCAAAAATAAATCAATTTCCCCACCGATTAGGATAATCAAACTGATAGATACTGATGGCACCTGAAACAATTGTACTCTTATCCCAAAGAGAAATAGCTCAAATGCGTCAAGCTGGACGCTTGGCGGCGCAACTCTTAGACTATCTCGAACCAATGGTTAAACCTGGGGTTAGCACTCAGCAACTTAATGATGAAGCTGAATCTTGGACTCAAAAGCATGGTGCAAAAAGCGCTCCTCTTGGCTACAATGACTTTCCTAAATCTATTTGTACTAGTATTAATGAGGTAGTCTGTCACGGTATCCCCAGCCCCAAGCGAATTCTCAAAGATGGAGATATTATCAATATTGATGTAACGCCAATCGTTGATGGTTTCCACGGCGATACTTCCAGAACCTTTTTTGTCGGTACTCCTTCACCAGTTGCCAAAAAATTGGTTGAGGTGACTTATGAATCTATGATGCGAGGTATTGCGGCTGTTAAGCCCGGTGCGAGGATTGGCGATATTGGTGCTGCGATTCAGGAATATGCTGAAGCTTTTGGTTTTTCTGTGGTACGGGATTTTGTCGGACATGGTGTAGGCAGGATTTTCCATACTGCTCCCCAAATTCCTCACTATGGTACGAGGGGTAAGGGAAAGCGCCTCCGCCCTGGTATGGTGTTTACGATTGAACCGATGATTAATGAGGGTACTTGGGAAGTAGAGGTTATGCCAGACAAGTGGACTGCCCTGACTAAGGATCGCAAACTTTCGGCTCAATTTGAACATACTGTAGCTGTGACTTCTGATGGTGTGGAAATTCTTACCCTGCCTGAAGCGGAATCTCAAGTTAAATCGGCTTGATGGGGAATGGGGAATGGGGAGATCTTTTCAATTGATTAATCTATTGGGGATATAGGGATGGCAATGACAAATTTGACTCCCTCTCTTGGACGGGAAATACATTTTAATTTACCTTGGTGTTTTTCGACAATAATATGGTGAGAAATTGATAATCCTAAGCCTGTCCCTTTGCCGATTGGTTTGGTGGTAAAGAAAGGCTCGAAGAGTCTTTCTTGAACTTCCTCTGGAATACTTGCTCCGTTGTTGGCAATTTCAATCAGCGCTAATTGGGAATGGGGGTAATTCTCGCCAATCTCCTTGTTTTCCACATCTCCCCATTTCCCTGTCTCCCACTCTTCTCTAGTTACTACTGAGGTACTAATCTCGATAATTCTGGGTATGGGTTGGTTTGACAAAGCGTCAATAGCATTAGCGATAATATTCATAAATACCTGGTTCAACTGACTGGCATAGCACTCTACTAGTGGCAGGTTACCGTAGTTTTTGATGATGGTAATCTCAGGAGTATCGGCTTTACCCTTGATTTTACTTTGCAAGATTAATAGAGTACTTTCAATCCCTTCATGAATATCAACTGATTTGACTTTAGCTTCATCCAAGCGAGAGAAATTCCGCAGGGCTAGGACAATTTCACGGATGCGGTTTGTCCCTAACTTTAGGGAATCAAGAAGTTTCGGTAAGTCTGCGATCGCAAATTCTACTTCTGAATCCTCAAGTAGTGCTTGAATCTCTGGTGCGGGATCCGGATGGTGCTGCCGATAGAGGTTGAGGAGGTGGAGTAATATTTTAATATGTTCACTCCCATATTCCAGATTCCCATGGATAAAGTTGAGGGGATTATTAATTTCATGAGCAATTCCAGATACTAATTGCCCCACTGTAGACATTTTTTCGCTCTGAATTAGTTGAATTTGAGTTTGTTTGAGCTGATTTAGGGCGATCTCTAGATTTTGAGCTTGTTGTCGCGAGAGTAATTCTGCTTTGCGCAATGCCTCTTCGGCCTGTTTCCGCTCAGTAATATCAAATCGGATCGATAAATATTGGTATAGTTCTCCTTGTTCGTTTAAAAATGGTACTACTGTGGTATAAACCCAGTAATGAGTGCCATCTTTTGCTCTATTCTTTATTTCCCCTTGCCAAACTTGACCCGATTTAATTGTTGTCCAAAATTCCTGGAATAATTCTCGAGGATGATGACCGGATTTGAGGAGGCGATGGGTTTTCCCGATCAATTCCTCTCGGCTGTACTGTGATATTTCACAAAATTTGTCGTTGACATACAGAATAATTCCTTTTGGATCGGTAATCGCCACAATTGCTGCTTCATCTAGCGCAAATTTTAAGTCTGATAGTTCCTTGGGCGTGTTTTGGACTATTTGCTCTTTTGATTTCCTATTTACTGTCTCTGTTCCCGACTTGGCTCGCTCGTTTTTTTCATGATTTTTGCTGATATTGTTATCTATAATATTGAAATTAATCCGGTTACGATCCTCACAATGGCTTTCAGGGAATCTAGTGAATTTCATGGGTTGCCTCAAAAAATTTTTGACTAAAATTGTTTCGCAGTATTCCGATCGTTACGCGATAACTAGATGCCCAGCTAATTTTAGCTTAGAATGTCCCTTGTCACCGATAAGTTAATATTTATTTAAAATTTGCAATATTTAAGTTAAAAAAGTTACAAAAATCAGTGTATTTTATTCATAATATAATTGGCGATCGATCGCCAATTATATTGCGTAAAAAGCCGATCGCTAAATACCGATTGTATATAATGAAATTTGATCGTTCCACCACTAGGCTGTTTCAGCTTAATCGGGAGTCGGACAGATGGGAAGGTTAACTCTGTTAAGTTTCGTAACAATTCCCGATCGCGATATCGCAAAAAGTGCCTTGCCAAACTTAATACAATGCCATTGAAGTTGTATCTGGCGACATGAGGAGGAATTTTGATACAAAAGTTAACATTTGGAGCAGATCCGCGATCGCTTGCAGGAGCGCTTCGCGTAGCAGACATCGAGGTGCCATCGCTTGCAGGAGCGCTTCGCGTAGCGGGCATCGAAGTGCCATCGCAACCGCGACTATAAGCCACACCTCATATCCTGCAACCTGTAGAGAATATATTAAAAATCTCCTCCTAGATTGTCGCGACAGCTTTTAAGCTGCCAATCGATCTGGTACAATCCTGAATGAATTGCAGCATTATTGCTTGCTGTATCTTTTCAGAAGAGGAGAACTACGTTGAAGAAAATTCTGTCAATCGTTTTATTAGCCGTTGCCTGCTTCGGTTTGCTCATGAGTCGTCCCGCCTCGGCTAATGTCGCTAGCCCAGATCCAGCCAATGGTGCTAAACTCTTTAGTGCCAACTGTATCGCTTGTCACGCTGGTGGAAACAACCTGGTGATTGCCCCCAAAACCTTAAAGAAAGCTGACTTGGAAAAATATGGCATGTTTTCAGCTGAGGCAATTATCACTCAGGTGACTAATGGTAAAGGACCTATGCCTTCATTTCGACGTTTAGGCGCAGATAATATTGCTGATGTTGCTGCTTTTGTTCTCGCTCAAGCTGACAAATGGTAAGTAAGGGGTGATTTACGATCCCATTACCTATTTTGGGGACTGGGGAATGGTGAATAGGGGATGATTCAGTTGTCAACTGTCACCTCAACCAAAAACCGACAACTGACAACTGATAAACCATCTCTTATTTCCCACTCCCAATTCCCCAAATCAACTCAAAACTCATTCCTCAAAACTCAAAAACAATGATTGATTAATTATCCGTTCCCCGTTTCCTTCATCAAAAATCAATCATTGTCTGTCGGTAAAATTGTGGCATTCCCGTATCAAAATATTGCCCTTTGACTAAATAGCCTGTCATTCCTTCCTCTTGTCGCAATATATCCAGACATGAGGTAAGCTGAAATTCACCATTTTCCCGTTGATTGAGACTAATCGTTTCGGCGAGAATATCAAATATTTTCGGTGTCAGGATATAAATCCCGAATATAGCCAAAAATTCATCTGTGGCTAATCCCTCTACACGGAGATGCTTTCTGGCGTATTCAAGATTGGGTTTTTCGTAAATTTTGGTCAAGGAAAGGATGGAATCTGAATCCTGCCAAACTCCTGTTACGCAACCAGCTTTATGAATAATATCTGATGGCATTGTCGTTAAAGCGATCGCACTTTGCTGGTATTGTTGGTAAATTGCGAGAATTTGGGCGGCACAAGAGGCTTCTGTGTTAGATTTATAAACGTGATCGCCTAGTAAAAGCATAAAGGGTTCATCATTTACCCATTCCCGGGCACAGTATACTGCATGACCGTAACCTGCTTGTTCGGTTTGAGTCAAAAAAGTAATTCGCTCTCCTAAGTTTTGTAAATATTGGCTGTATTCCCGATCTGCTGGGGATAATTTGTGGAATAATTCCGGTAATGGCGGTCTTTGGAAGAAATTAGTGAAAATTTCGCGATCGCTAAACTGTACCACAATTCCAATTTCTTCTATCCCAGCACTCACCGCTTCTTCCACAATAATCTGTATTGTAGGCTTAACCCGTCCATCGCGATCGATAATTGGAAATAATTCTTTTTTGACAACTTTGGTGGCTGGAAATAACCGAGTGCCGAAACCTGCAGCAGGAATTATGGCTTTGCGTACTTTATTAGTTGGCATATATAGCAGTTGATAGTTGATAGTTGATAGTTGACAATTGACAGTTGATAGTTGACAGTTGACATTGATAGTTGATAGTTGACAGTTGACATTGATAGTTGACAGTTGACAGTTGATAGTTGACAGTTGACAGTTGATAGTTGACAGTTGATACTTGACAGTTGACAGTTGACAGTTGACAGTTGATAGTTGACAGTTGATAGTTGACAGTTGATATAGCAATCCTAAATGAGTTGTAAC
>DOIX01000096.1:7174-7995 GCA_003511885.1 Cyanobacteria bacterium UBA11153 | reverse complement strand
CTGCTCCCCTGCTCCCCTGCCCCCCTGCCCTCAATTTTTCAACCGAGAATGAAACAGCCCTGCCCTCCATCCCTACCCCTTATGTCAAGAAAAGAAACTTGATTTTTTTTAACCGGAGATTGAAATGGGGAGTGAATTGTGGAAATTTTCCCATTAATCTGTGATTCCATCCCATGAAGTGGGAAACCTACAGTAGTCAAACACAAGTTACATATTACGCCAACGCGATCGCAAACATTGCCATTCCATACTGACGACAACACGCTATGAAGACTTTTCACCAAGACTTGGGAGGACTTATGAGACTTAATATTACGCCACTCGAACTCACTAGTATGGGATCCACTGACGGCTTTGCTGTTTGGCGCGTCCGTAACCTAAATTACGTTAATCTGAACTTTATATGGCAAGTTTACGAAACTGGTCAAAAGGGCAAAGGGATTGCTTTGGCAAGGTATGATGTCTTTTTTAAGACGATGCTGGTGGAAGGATCCCACACAGCCAGAATATTAGTTAATGGTATGGAAAAAAATATAATCAGAGCATCTTTGAGGGAAGACTGCCACTGTACTGTCGAACCCCTACCCGAGCCTATCACTGCTTGGCGTTACTTCTCTGTAGATACACCCAATCTTACCGAAACCAGACAATCGGTTGCGGTGCGATGACAGATTATTAGACCCCACCTTCCGCACCCTCTACTGTCACAATCAGTTTTTACTCAAATCTTGCACCATTCTCAACAGCATGGAGGCTCTGCCTCTAGTTGCAAATGGTCCAAGATGTCGGTTTTTAAGATATTCTCAATTCCTCAAACCCTT
>DOIX01000096.1:0-6949 GCA_003511885.1 Cyanobacteria bacterium UBA11153 | reverse complement strand
AATTCCTCAAACCCTTGATTAGGCAGCTTTCTTCCCTATCCCCTAGCCCCGAGCCAATAGCCCGCCCCTAAAGGAGGAGATGTCAAAATTTGCCTTGAATGTGGATCCGATCGGCCTGACTAGTGTACGATCGCGGAAAATGCCATAGGAAGATGACGCAATATGGACAAACTCACCCAATCCAATCTAGCGGTAACTAGCGAGGTAGCAGACAACCCTAAAAAGGAGACACCCCCCGCTGAAAGTCTCCTCTTTCCGGAATTCCACCGTCACAAACCTTTGAGTGGGGCGTGGATTCCTTTGATAATTTTCACCATTACCCTGTTTATTGTCAGTGTGGCAGCTCCGGTTTTCGCCCTGAAAAAGGGAGATAAAGGCTCTGATGTCACATCTCTTCAGAAAACGTTACAAGATGCCGGATATTTTAACGGACCGATTACTGGCTATTATGGTCCCCTGACGGAAGCAGCAGTGCAGAAATTTCAGGCAGCCAAGGGCATAAAACCCGATGGCGTTGCTGGGAGCGAAACTCAAGGGAAGCTGAATTCCGCCACAGTTAACTCTCAACCTCTGGAAATACAAGAGGGTTCTGACAGCAGTATATCCCCGATTGAGGAAAAAACCACAACCGAAAGCAATATATCGCCGATTGAGGAAAAAGCTACAGGCGAAACTGATAAACCCTTGGTGAAAGAAAAAGCCATGCCTGAAGATGACAGCTCATCGATGGCAGAGACGGATGAAGGATCTCCATCGACTAAACCTAGGGTAATTCTGAAAAGAGGCGATCGCAATTCTCAAGTTACCGCTCTCCAAAAAAATCTGCAATTAAGCGGCTATTTTGATGGCCCAATTACAGGTTACTACGGCACTGGGACTGAAGCAGCAGTCAAGAAATTTCAACAAGCCAAAGGTTTAAAATCAGATGGTATCGCAGGTGCAAAAACTCGTGGCGCACTGGAATCAAGTCCCCAAAATAGCACCGAGTCTCAACCCATATCTCCATCTCCCGATCTTACTCCATCTCCTACTATTACAGATGAGCGGATTGGATTAGGAAATAGTCAGCCGATTTTACAGAAAGGTAGTCGCAATTCTGATGTTACTGCGATTCAGAAAACGCTGCAAGACAAAGGCTACTTTAATGGTCCCACCACAGGCTATTATGGTTCTTTGACAGAAGCAGCGGTGATGGAATTCCAGAAAGCGAATGGCTTAACCCCTGATGGGAAAATTGATGCCAAAACCAAAGCCGCCTTAGAATCTACCAGCCCAGAAGCTAGCCCAGAAGCCAGCCCATCACCAGAGGCAAAGCCAGATCCTGTCTTTAATGATACGCCATTCATCCAAAACCAGAGCGATCGCAAAAATACCCCGGAAAAAAAAACCAAGATCAAACTGGCATGACGCTCAAAAAAACGATTTTTGGTAAAATTTCCCCCAAATCAATCGTTCATTCCGGAAATGGTTTATTCTTTGCGCAAAACATGATGTACAGCCACAACATCACTGTTTACGATCGCAAATATCAGTTAGTTAAAACCATTGACGATGCTGTAGATTTAGCAAAATACAGCCAATCTAAATTCCAGGGCAAACACCAGGGCGCTCCCGTTGAAGCAGCTTTTTCTCATCAGGGCGACTACGCATGGATCTCCAATTACCAAATGTATGGAGGGGAATTTAAGAATCCCGGCGATGATGAATGCGATCCTTCTCAAAAAACAGACAATAGTTTTTTGTACCGAGTTAATACCAAAACTCTGTCAGTCGAAAAAGCCATTGAAGTTGGCTCCGTTCCCAAATTTGTCGCTGCTTCACCAGACGACAGCTTAGTATTAGTGAGTAATTGGTGCAGTTGGGATTTGAGTGTGGTAGATCCCAACCAAAACAAAGAAATTAAACGGGTTAGATTAGGGCGCTATCCACGGGGCATAGTCATTAATTCCGCATCAGAAAAGGCTTATGTAGCCATGATGGGAACGAGGGATATTGCGACGGTAAATCTCACTGATTTTTCAGTAGGATGGTTGAAAGATATTGGCAATGCACCTCGCCATTTAATTTTAGATCCTATGGAAAAATATCTCTACGCTACTTTGAATGGGGAAGATGATGTAGCGAAAATTGATTTATCCACAGGGAAGGTAGTCAAAAAAGTCACCACTGGTGCAGCACCTCGGAGTATGGTGAGATCCGATGATGGACAATTTTTGTATGTGGTGAATTACCATGCCAATACTGTCAGTAAAGTACGGGCTTCCGATCTGAAGGTGATGGAAAATGTTAAGGTAAATGAAAATCCGATTGGGATTACTTACGATCCAGAAACTCGTCAAGTTTGGGTTGCCTGCTATTCCGGCAGTATTATGGTATTTCAAGATTAAAAAGTTAGTAGTAGGCGCTTAAGCGCCTACTACCAACTAATAGTGACTTTGACTATTTTACTTTATTGAAGTTTCATCCCACTTTCCGCGCCCTACTCTCACAATCGGTAAAAATCCCAGAAATCACTCTGCCAGAAAATCTGTTTCTGCAAGTGCTTCCTCTGGCGACATCTGTCCAGATATCACCAATTCAATTCCTGGTAGATATCGCGACATCATCATCACGTTGGTGTAAACTAAATCTTTGATTATAGCTGGAGTAAGTGAATAATTATTAATACTCATGCTAGTTTTATACCGAACTTCCCCATCACTAAAGTCTAGGTCAAAACTGCCCAGGATTTGCTGGTAATTTATTCTTAATAGAAACTCGCCTAGAACCCGACGTTTGGTTTTTGGTACTCTCTCTGGGCAAACTGAGTAAAATATGAATTGTTTCTCTTTTTCTCTCACTTGGGCGTAACAGTCACATTTTCCGTTTTTTCCTTTAAAGGCTAGGCGTAAGGTTGATTGTTTTTTTATTTGAGTAAATGACCAATTATCTTGGGTGAAGAATTTGACTATTGTGTCAAAGATGGGTTGATTTGAGGTCATGTTTTTCGGTATTAATTTGGGAGTTTCTCAAGAAGCGACGAATATTTGTGTAAATCTTCCGACAAAAATCCCATTTCTTTTCCGATGGTTTCTCCCCATTCCATCATTTGGTTCCATTCTGAAGCTGTTTGCTCAATCTTGAGCAGCTTGAGGGCGCTTTCTTTCTCTAAAACTTCCTCTCTCTGGAGTGTTGGCGATTCTGTAGAAGGTGCATAAGTGGGAATACTAACCCGGTTGTAACGAAATTCTGCCCCTGTCATCTTTTCAGAAAGGGAACGGGTATCCTCTGGTGTCGATACATCCTGGTTACGAGGCGCAAATGGACGTGTCCGCAATATGTCGCTGGTTGTGGGTAATTCTGGTTCCCTGATTTTCTTCCCGTTGCTCAAACCACAGCTTTGGAGCATATCTGGAGCAGGAGTTGGCAGCTATGGGTTTTTTCTCTGGATGCGTTTGGGGGACATAGATACCTGGGATTGGGAATTAGGAAATTTCCTCAATATTAGAAGAGATGGGGTAATCTTACCCCAAAACCTCACAAAACTTCACCAATTCCCCTCATCTCCTCATGAGTTGGTTGAGGAAAGCGGCTTTGATAATTCTGCTCCAAATCTGTATCCTGGCTGATTTTCCTCTATTTGAGCTAACCATGGTGAGGAGGTAGACTAACTCTCAAAGTTCCTCTTGTTAGACTCTTGGCAATTCTGGAGTTTGTAGTAGGCGATGGCAGCGCCTACTATCAAGCTTAAATTATTCCCCCCTTTTGCAGATGGGGGGGAGCGAAGTTTCTTCTTCTCAAAGGCTAAATCTTGTTAAAAGAAACTCGGTTGATGGCGAATCAAATTGAGGAATTCTTCGCGAGTTTTTTGTTCTTCTTGAAACTCGCCCAGCATCGCACTAGTCACTGTCCAAGAACCAGGTTTTTGCACGCCTCGCATCACCATACACATGTGGGTTGCTTCCATCACTACAGCCACACCTTTAGGTTCTAAAATAGTTTGAATTGCTTCGGCAATTTGGCGAGTTAAACGTTCCTGGACTTGCAGTCGTCGCGCATACATTTCTACCACACGGGCTAGCTTGCTTAAGCCAACTACTTTTTGATTGGGAATATAAGCAACATGAGCTTTGCCCATAAATGGTAACATGTGATGTTCGCATAAGCTAAAGAAATTAATATCTCGGACGAGAACCATTTCATTATGTCCCTCATCAAAGATTGCCCCATTTACTATTTCTTCTAGGGACTGATTATAACCCCCAGTCATAAATCGCATCGCCTCGGCTACCCGCTTTGGCGTTTTCAAAAGTCCTTCCCTTTCTGGATCCTCACCCACTTCTAAAAGTAAGGTTCGCACTGCCTCGATCATTTGCTGATTTATTTCCCCAGAGGGTGGATGGATTTGAGGTTCGCGACCATTTTGAGTGTTACGATCTGGTCTAGTCTCCAGAACACTTGTGATATTTGTACTGTTGGTATTGGCAATTAAATCGGACAAATCAGAAGGATTTAATCCCTTAGACGAAGCAATAGTCATAACGATCCTGAGTATATTTATTGACAGAAAAACAAACAACGAACAACCATTTTAAAGAACACCAGCGCTAGGCATCAAAGTCATGGACTCGATGACTGCTGATTCTGGCATCAAAACTGCGTGCAGAATTGACTGAGCGACAATTTCTGGTGTTAACATCGCCCCTCGATTTAATTCAACTTGCACTGTATCCCAGATGGGAGTATTGACAGCACCGGGACAAATTGTTACCACCCGGATACCATTACTTCTTTCTTCCGTGGCTAGGATTTTTGATAGCGCAATCAAACCTGCTTTGCTAACGCTATAAGCACCCCAACCAGGAAAAGTTTGTTCCCCTGCTATTGAACTAACATTGATAATTGTACCGCGTTTTTGTTGACGCAGGGTAGGTAAAATGGCTTGGATAGATTGAAAGATACTTGTCAGATTTAGATTGATGACTTTTTGCCAATCTCCTAATGGAGTATCCATAAGCAATCCAGTGTAGCCGATACCCGCGTTATTCACTAAAATGTCAATGGGGGCAAAATCGGCTGCAATTTTTTCAATTCCAACTTTTACCTCTTCAATCTTTGCCAAATCCAGGGGATAGGCTTTCCCCTCCACTCCAATTTCCTTGACAGATGTAACAACTTCTGCTAATTTTTCCTGCGAACGACTGACTAATGCGACATCAATTCCGGCTTTCGCAAATGCTAAAGCTGTTGCTTTGCCAATACCACTACTTGCCCCTGTAATTAGGGCACGATGTTTAATCGATGAAGTCATGAAATGTGCAAGATGGGGGATGGGGAATAGAGAATTTGGATTCACAGAGGAGTTTTGACTTTCATTGACATGAAAGTCTTTTTCCCACTCGCTGCCTGTGAGGGGAAATGTAAAGAATTGTTACATCGTTTTGATTATATCACCTGAGAGGGTTGGGTATCTGAGATAGATAAAGGAATTTCAGATACCACCTATTGAAAATTGAGCAGTATTGGCTTGCCGAGCGATAGCTTCGCTCGCCTTCGGCATCGCAATTTCTGGAGGAGTTACCAAAGCAGTCGATACATCTCAAAACCCCAAAAGCCTTTCACAGCAAGGATTTTTTTCCTATTGATAGTCACTGTTGAGCAATCCCCCCTTTCTCCCTGCCCCCTGCTCCCTAGCCCCCCTGCCCAAAATTCTCAAGTGGGCATTTCGATAAATGCGCCAATGCGGCGGAATTTCTGATAGCGCAAGTCTCGTCTTTCCTTCCCACTATGTTTGCTGAGGGTTTCCAGGTTGGTGAGGAGGGCTTCTTTGAGGATGGCTGCGGCTTCGAGGGGATCGGAATGGGCAGCGCCGACGGGTTCGGGTAAAATTTGATCTAAAATGCCCAAATCTTTGAGATCCGAAGCGGTAATTTTCAGCGCGATCGCAGCTTGGGGTGATTTACCTGCATCTTTCCATAGGATAGCAGCACAAGCTTCTGGGGTGGCGACGGTGTAAACTGAGTGTTCAAACATTAATAAGCGATCGCCAACTCCAATTCCTAATGCCCCACCTGAACCGCCTTCTCCAATTACTGTACAGATAATGGGGACATCTAAGCGAAACATTTCTCTGAGATTATAGGCGATCGCTTCTCCTTGCCCTAATTTCTCTGCTTCTAAGCCTGCCCAAGCTCCGGGAGTATCGATAAATGTGATAATTGGCATAGCAAATTGGTTAGCATGTTCCATCAGTCGCATGGCTTTGCGATATCCTCCGGGGGCTGCCATGCCAAAATTCCGCGCTACGTTATCTTTGGTATCTCTGCCTTTTTGATGCCCTAAAATGACTACGGGAATCCCGCCCAAACGCCCGATTCCGCCCACTAAGGCGGGATCGTCATAGCCACTGCGATCGCCGTGTAATTCAATCCATTCATCAGTAATTGCCTGTATATAATCTAGCGTACTTGGTCGTTTGGGGTGACGGGCTAGTTGCAATCGCTGGGATGGAGATAAGCCACCAAATATCTCTTGACGCAGTTGTACTGCCCTGGCTTCTAATTGTTTAATTTGTTCGGTAACGTCAACATTATTTTCTTCGGCTAAGTCGCGAATTTGGTTAATTCTCGTCTCTAATTCGTGCAATGGCTTTTCAAAGTCTAGGAGATATGTTCTGGTTTCTGGCTTACTCATTTTTTCTTGGTTGTTTTTGGTTCTTGGTTCTTTGTTTTTGGTTATTTTTTGTTTGTTGTTGCTCTTTTATCCGGTATTTTAGCTCAAAACAGCGAGGAAGATCCTCGCACTACATAATCATCAAATTATCACAGATTATCGGGATTTATCCCTAACTCCCGCAATCGTTGCGCCAATTTTTCAGCGCGTTGTGCTTCCTCTCGGGCGCGTTGTGCTTCTTCTTGGGCGCGTTGTGCTTCCTCTCGGGCGCGTTGTGCTATAGCAACCGCCACATCGG
>DOIX01000338.1 GCA_003511885.1 Cyanobacteria bacterium UBA11153 | reverse complement strand
GACCCATTTAGGACTGCTATATAAAGCAGACTGGATGCAATTTTCAACCACTTAAATCATCCTTGTGTTTGAACACCAATAGGGAAATGCAATTGGTATTAGTTGTTAGTTGGTGTTTTTTTGTTTTTGGTTGTTTGAATTAAAACCCAAAAATTTATTCGCTATTTTGTATTCTCCATTCCCCATTTCTTAACTTTCCGAAACTTTTGAGGTATCCGTATCTCCGCGAGATAATTTTCTTGCCAAAAATTCAACGCCTCTTCCAGGAATACCCCTGACTTGATCGATTGCCAGATTCCAGAAGTATCCATATTGAGGAAAACGCTTAATTAGTAAAATTTCCGCCAATACATAAAACCTTTTAGACTTCTTATATTCGGGCGGGTTATCTTCAACTCTAATTTGCTCTGGCTTGGGCAATAAATGACCAACTATTTTGCCACTTTCAAAAAATTTAGCCTGAATGAATAGTCCTAAAAGTCGATCCAGACACCAAAAAGGGACGTATTTAATAGCATCACCAAATACCATTGTTTTTGTCAGATCTTGCAGGGCTTCTTGCACCATAGCATTTTTCCAGACTTTTTTGTCAAAATTTTCTGTGTGTGCTCCATTTTGATCTTTTCTTTCTTTGAAAAAACAAGCTGGGTTGAATTTATTGTCTACTGGTGCTATGGGCATTTCCAGTAGATAATCTCCTTCTCCATACAACTTGGTATTCCCTTGGGATTTACTGCAAATTTTAAGTTGTTCAAAACTGGGAATATTACTCCAAGATGCTTCCAGGCTAGCCCTATCTCCAAACTCAAATCCCTTTTTACTTAACCTCATTACCCAGCTATCGGGAAAACGGGTGAAATACTGAATGGCGATATCTGCTATGTCTGGATGCAAATATTCGTCACAATTAATGGTCAAAATGTAAGTACCCACTCCATTCATTAGCCCTGTCATCCGTTGGATAATTTCACCTCGAAAAGGACTATTAATCTGGCGCAGGCGAGGATCTTCAAGAGGATATTTTGCCATTCCTGGTGGATGAACTAAAATAAACTCAACTTCTCCCTTGATTTTTAATAACTCTGTAATCCAATGCTCTGAAAATCCTTCTCTCGTAGGTGTAACGATCGATAAAATAGGTCTTGGCATTGTCTATATAAAAGAGACTTCACTCAATAGTCTATCTCAAAATATAGCAAGGGACTAGGGGCAAGGGACTAGGGGCAAGGGGCTAGGGGCTAGAGCAGAAAGCTTTTTAATCAATGGTTTGAGGACTTGAAAATGTCTTAACCTTCCTGGTGCTTGCTATCTCTCTATGATAAATCAAAAATTTCTTCCTTATTTTCTCTTCCTCTCATTAATCTCGTCGCCAAACTTTAATCGTTCCATCTTCACAGCCTCCCACAATCCAATCCCCGCCTGTACTAATAGCAATTGACATAACAGAGCCAGGTATTTCATGTTCTAATACACTCAATAATTCACCAGTTTTAATTTGCCAAATTTTAATCGCATCTCCGGCACTACCACCAATGAAATTATGCCCATCCAAACTAAAAACGGCAGAAATTACTGAGCCGGAATGACAGGGAAATACCTTTAATAAGGCTCCCGTATCCATTTGCCATAATTTCAAATTACCATCAGTACAACCAACGGCTAAAATTTGACCATCTGAGCTAATTGTCAGTGAAGAAATTGAACTGAGATTGCCTGTCAATTCAACTACAGAAGCTGAAGCCTCAAAAGGCCAAAGAGTAACAATTCCATCACCACCACCACTGGCGACAATTTGCCCATCTGGTGTAAGTGCAATCGCAGAAACTTGTCCGGCATCTTCTGCTAGGTTACAAATAAAGTCTCCTGTCTCCATATACCACAGCTTGATACTTTTATCAAAGCTAGCACTGATAAGGGTTTCACCGTCTGGAGTAATGGCTAGCGATCGCACTGAGCCTTGATGACCCTTTAGAGTATATAGTAATTCTCCTGTATCTATCCGCCACAAGTTAATAGTTTGATCGAATCCACCACTAGCGAGAATTTGTCTATCTGGTGTTAGTGCCATGGCAAGTATGCCCTGGGTATGTCCAGAAAAGGTATGGATATTTTTTCCCGTGGATAAATCCCACAATTTGATAGTTTTGTCCAGACTTCCACTAATCAGAATTTGCCCATCTGGACTAATAATTAAACTGCTAATCCAGTCGGAATGTCCGCCTAGGGAATAGATATTTGTCCATGTAGGTAATGGGATTTGGGATCCGGGTTCTAAAATTACGGGAAATAGAGAGGGTTGAGGATCGAAGTTTTGATAATTTTCGGCTTCTGGAGTATCTTTGAGAGGACGCTTTTTGTCAGATGGCATCTGGCGCTGTATCTTGGCTAAATCTGTCCTCATTGCGGTTATCCCATCTTCTAATTGCTCGATTCTTGTCACTAGGGATGATGTATTTAGGTATTGTACGATCTTGCGGAGGGATTCCTCGAAGCTGGTAATTTGTACTTGAATTTGGGCAATTTGGACAGCGTTATATTCTGGAGAGTTGAGTTGGGCAAGATATTCTGGTAACTTGGTTTGCAGAATTGCGATCGCGTCTTCAATTTGTTTTTCACATATAGATTGATTTTCTTGCTCAATTTGACGATGAATTTTAGTAATTGCTCCTGTCAGACGCTTCCTCATCTGTTGTTCCAAACGCACCCTATCGATTAGGTTAAGCAGTAAAGCAACTAATAAGGGAATTGCACCATAAATTATCTGACTGGATATACTCCAGGCTATAATCGATCCCAGTATCAATATAATTTCAGCGATTTTAATTCTATAATTTTCCATATTTTTTTATGATTCCTTATTAATTGTTTGTTGCTTTTTTAAGCCAGAAAATATTAGAATTTATTTTACTTTTGACTTTTAACTTTGGTTCTGACGCTGCTGTAAGATCTCTGTTTTTACCCAAATCGTTTCAGCCATGGCTTTATCCACCAGTATATTATACTGGAGACAAATAATATCTTACATAAAGACTAACTTAATTTTTTAGACCCAAGTACACCCAAGTACTCCCAAGTATCGCAACCGCTACATCAGTATTGACAGAAATAACGTCATGAATTCAATGGACAGTTGACAATGGACAGTTGTCCATTTTTAACTGTCAACTGTCAACTGTCAACTGTCAACTGTCAACTGTCAACTATCAACTGTCAACTGTCAACTGTCAACTGTCAACTATCATCACTTAAATCTTTCACAAATCTCTAAAGCTTGTTCTTGAGATTCCTGAAGCTTTTCCATAATAGCACTAGCGCTAGTTGGCTCTTCCTTTTGGGGTTGGCTGGCTAATTTGGCAACAAACTCATTATATTTTGCCTGGGCTTGACTAACCTTAGTTTGAGCATCCTCGCAAGTCTGAGTATTAATCTTTGCCGCGAATGGATTAACACATCCAACCGCTAAAAATACGAGGCATAAACTGGCTAGGCTTAACAGAGCTTTCTGCCTGATTTGATGGTGAATACTAATCGATTTCATCATAGTAGTTGTGGTACTATTTGAGAGATATTACCAACTACTAAAACTCCTAATAATTTCAGGATGATTTATCAGATCTTTATCTATCGCACTACGCGCTGGTATGGTTACAGATTGAATGGGGGATACTCAGCTCGAAGTAAATTCACTGGAGTATTTGTCAAGATTTCAGTGGGTAGCGCTATAGTTGAGGGAATGGGTAATGGCACAAGGAATCTCTAAGTAGCTAATTTCCGATCGCAAAAAACACTAACTAACAACTAATAACCAACAACCAAAAACAAATAACTAACAAGTCCCTAAATTCGTTCTAAACTTTTGCGGAGGTGCTGTTCCTGTCGTTTCAGTTGTGCAATAAGTTCGGCTTCCGGAAATACACTACCTCCTGAATGGATAACACCATTTTCCCTAAGTTTCTGGGCGAGTTGATAACAAAACTGACATCGCTCTAGAATTTGGATAATCGAAGGTACAAATTTAGTAAACAGAGCTTCATCTTCTGGGGTAAAACCAAAGGGATCTATTCTCATAAATAGAATATCTTTAGCATTATAATTTGGCTTTAATTTGTTAATGAATTGGGCGACAGCAACTAAATCTTTTTTTTCATTCAACAAAGGCCAAGCCAAAATTGTATAAGTCCGGTATCCGGTGCGATTATCGACGATTTTCGCCATATCAGAGCGGGGATCGTCATAAACATCAAAAGGAATATTGATGGATTTCAAAGAGGTGGCAGCTAGAGAAGCAATTCCTCTATCAGCAGGCATATCAATAGTTAAACTGCCACCCTTACCATCCTCAGCAATTAGAGATCCCAACTCTTGGCGATCGCGATCTAGGAGAAAAATGCTGGTACGATCGGCTCGGAGTAAGTTTCCAGCTTTGCGGGTAAGGCGACTCAACATTTCACACAAAGCCGCAACCAAACCGTTTAAGGTGTGGTCAACTGTACTGCTTTTGCTATCTAACTTGGAGTGGGAAGTCCCCTCCTCCTCGCTGACTCCTACTACAGGGAGGGAGATTTGTGTTTTATGTGGTTCCAAGCCAGCGATGATTCGCCATTCCAAGTCTAGTGTCTGACAAATTTCCACAAAATTCAAACCGTTCACCAGTTGTCCTTTGAGGAAAAAATCGACGGTATCTAGAGATAGCCCTAATTTTTCTGCTAACTCTCGATCGCGCCCATCACTTTTATGTCTCCAAGCTAAGTTTACTTCTTGGATGTACCTAGGATGTACGCTAAACGCTTTTGACATATCTGAGGCTACGAACTTTTAATTCGATCTTAGAGTATAAATACCCAATCGCGATTCTGCCCGACAGTGCTACTCCATAAGGTTCACCTCAGATAAAATCAGCCAATTGGCGTATTCAGATTAATAACTTTGGCTGATGCGATCTACCCTGTGAAGATCGCACAATATAACACAAGGACAAATCAGAACCTGAATGGCTAAGGGCTTGCGCAACCGATGGACTAGCACGGGATATCAGCAAAGAAAGTTGTGCGCAAGCTCTTTCTCTTTTTAGGTCTATTTCACCCTAAACCAAATATTATACAGTATTTTCTGGAAAATATCTGACTTCTGGGCAAAATTGCCATCAACTTTACCTCATTCAAAAGGAGGGTGGTGGTGAAGTTGGGGATGTTGTTGGTGTTGGGGTAGTTATTGGATTTGGTACGGCTTCTGGTGGTAGTGTAGGGTTTGGTGGTGCGACTGAGCTATTAGGTGTCGCTTCAGGTAGCGGGATGGGCGCTTCAAAGTCTAGCAGCAACTTACTATTAGAGAAATAGGTAGCCCAATATTGGGTATCGGGACGGTTTTTCCAATTTTGACGACTAACGGATAGTAACAAAATCGGTGCGATCGCGCCTTGGTGTTCCCCAACTATGGTTATGGCTACTTCTGTGACTAAAATATTGCCATCGAAACTCCTTTGTGCAGCAGCCCTCGCCACTGCTTCAGCGCGACGGAGGAAGTTTTCGTAAGTCTCGTCAGATTTACTTGTCAGGGAAACGTTAACCCGTGCTGTATAAGCTTGGGCGGTTTGAGGTGCGATCAGAGATAATGATAGCCAACTTGCTCCTGTCCCTCCCAAGAGTACCAATAAGCTCAAGGGGATAATTTGTTTTCTGGCAATAGATGGGATATTGGTAGTCATGGCGAGCAGGTTAGAGGTTAGAGGTTAGAGGGTAGGGGTTGGACAAGTTAGGCGAATGTAGCATAATTTTGTAATTCCAAGCTGGAAAGGAAATGATGATTGTTAACGATAATGGAGGATTCCTCTTCGCTATGTATTTTGCCAAATTATCCAACATCTTGAATTAGAGAGACAATCTATCCCTTAACTAAGTTCCAGCTTTTAACTTCGGGAAGCAATATTTATGGTAAATTACCCTTGCATCGCTGTTGGTATTAACCGCTATCAGTTTTTACAACCTCTAAACTACGGGCGGGCGGATGCTAGCGCATTGCGGCAGTTTTTGGTTGAGGAAGCTGGCTTACCATCTCACCATTGTCTCTTATTAACCGATACTTCTCCATGGATTGAGGATAAGTCAACCTATCCCACCAGGGAAAATATGCGCCGCTGGCTGAATTTGGATGGAGAAAATTTTCAGCCGGATCTTTCCTATTCTAATGCTCAAAGTTGGCGTTGGTTCTTTTTTAGTGGTTGGGGTGTTAGTTGGCAGGGTGTTGATTACTTGATGCCGATTGATGGCAAGTCTTATGATATTCCTGGTACAGGGATATCCGTGCGATCGCTATTTTCCTCTCTTAAAGCCCAAGGCGGCAATCATATTCTAGTTTTGTTGGATATCAACCGTTCGCCGGGACTGGAACATGGGGAACTTGCAGGTACTGAAACTATTGAGCTAGCTCAAAATATGGGAATTACCCTGGTCTTATCAGCTCAATTGGATCAATTTTCTCACGAAGGGGCAGGTTTAGGCAACGGCTTATTTACGACAGCACTTCTAGAGAGCCTGCGATATTATCGGAACGATCTCACCCTAGCAGATCTCGACGAATATCTGCGCGATCGCACTCCGGAATTAAATCAACATCACTGGCGACCGATTCAAATCCCTTTAACAGTCATACCAAAAGACCAAACCACAAATCAACTGATTCTCCCCACAGCAGCTAACTTAACGCTACAAGAAAAGGCTGCCGCTATTCTTGCCGCCACGGGCATTCCTGCCACTCCCATCTCAAATCACAACTTCCCAGGGACAAGCCTTAACCAACAACTAAGCAATGGTAACGGACATTCAACCAATGGTGTCCCAGTATCTCAACCCAAACCAGAACAAAATACCTCATTAGCACCCACCACATCCACTCCTCCCCATTCTCCATTATCAAGTGCGATCGTCAGAATTTCCCATCCAGAAGATCGAAAAAATAGTCATCAAACTCACTGGTGGCAACTCCTTTTCCGATGGGGAGGAGGATTAACCCTCATTTTCGCTATCATCTTTGCCGCCTTTGCCATTCGCAATCCATCTGGTTGGAATATTCAGCAAGCATTAAATATCGGGGAATGGGGAATCGGGAATGGGGAGCAGGGGAGTAGGGAGCAGGGAGTGGGTAATAATGCCGTAAAATCACCAATAACTAATAATCAACAACCAGTAACTAGCAATCAACAACCAGTAACTAGTAATCAACAACCAGTAACTAGTAATCAACAACCAGTAACTAGTAATCAACAACCAACAACACCAAAATCTACCAAAGAGGAAGCCAATCAGATTGCCCTAGCCCAAGCAAAAGGCTTAATCCAACAAAATCAAGCCTCCTTATTCAATAAAGCGATCGCACAAGCCCGTAAAATAAAACCAGGAGATCCCCTCTATCAGCAAGCACAGGAAGATATTAGTCGCTGGAGTCAGGTGATTCTGGATTTAGCGGAGGGGCGTGCCAAACAAGGGAATTTAGAAAGTGCGATTGTCGCCGCCAAACTAGTAACACCAGATAACCCCTCCATTTATGCTAAAGCCCAGAAATCCATTGTCCAATGGCAAGTCGGGTTAAAACAGCAAGCACAGAATCAAACTATCATTCAAGAATCCCAACAACAACTAGTCAGGAATCAGGCATCATCTTATCATCGCGGCATTATCAACCTGCGGAAAATTTTACCAGGACAACCGAAATATGGCGAAGCCCAAAAATTAATTAATGAATGGAGCAATCAAATTTATACAATTGCTAATTACCGGGCATCTCAGAATCAATTTTCAGCAGCCATTCAGGCAGCCAAGTTAGTACCAGAAGGTACTCCTGATTATCAATTAGCTCAAAATGCGATCGCGCGATGGGAGGAAGAGCGGAGTAGGGAGTAGTCTAGGGGCTATAGGCTAGGGGTAGAGGGAGACAAGGAAGTACTTTTTTCTCCCCCTCTCCCCTGCTCCCTGCTCTGTTGCTATTGAATATTAGGCCACAACTTGGAAGTCAGCAACAGTCAAAGCGGGTGCTAAAGTAGTTGAATTATTATCGTTATCGATAGTGGCAAACTTAGCACCTGTGCCATAGCCTTTAGTTAAACCATTCTGGTTGAAGAATAAGCTGCCAGTACCAAAACTGTAAACGATTTTAGCGGCACTTGTTGCCGCCAGAGAATCCTGAGAAACAATCGCAATATCAGCCCCAGTAATCGCACCGAAAGTAGTTTGATCCAAGACAATTTTATCAAGACCGCTGACAAAATCCCTCACCTTATCCACACCAAAATCAGATGAAGCGAAGGTACGATTGGAGTCAAAGACAAAAAAGTCTCCATTTGCACCACCAATTAAAGTATCATTACCAGCATTTCCATTTATGCGATCGCTACCGTCACCGCCACTGAGAGTATCAGTCCCGATCCCACCAACTAGGATATCATTACCACCGCCTCCTAAAAGGCTATCGTTACCTCCATCCCCGTTAAGTCGATCTTCCCCATTTCCACCATCTAGGCTATCATTGCCATCACCCCCGACCAGAAGAAAGTATCGGTATCTAACATCCATTGACTGTGCTGACGTGCCGCATCAATGAGTTGCAGGTTAAATGCTAAAGCTTGCTTTGGTGTATTGGAAATAGTACCTGGTGCTAAGTCTTCATTCAAATCCGCAACATAAGGGTTACGATCTACTTCAGCCTGCGGATTTAAGCGAGCGCGATTCACCAACTCAAGCATATACTGCTCGTGAGCTGTAGGTTCAATTGCCATTTGTGTTTGTCCTTCTTTAAAATATTTTCAAACCCATTAGCAAGGCGATATTCCTTATCTAATTTTTGGGCGATACACCTCGGATCTCAAGCTGAAATGAGACCATGTAATTGGGTCCAAAACTTATAGGTAGCTGTGATGGCAAGAGTCCATACTAAAATGATATAAGTCCAGAATTATATCATTTTAGAAAAAACACCAAAAAAACTAGTCTCTTCAATTGAGGATTAATGAAAAGCGGAAAATTCCAGCTTGTCATTGGCTTAATATTCACTCCCTTCATCAGCCTTTAGGAAAATTAAATCATTTGAGGTGTCTGTTATATGAAGATTTCAAGAAGATATTATCAAGATCGTGTAAAATTTTCAGGATCTTCTATTTTTAATATCTAAACTGTTTTATAATGGTTGTTTTTCTTAAAAAACAGCAGTTTGCAGCCTCATGAGGTACGCCTTATATCGTTTCTCTTTAAGGAGGGGAGGCTACAGATGATTGACACGGAGATGCTCCTGACGCGGAGATTGATTTTTAGCATTTGGTAGGGTTTACTGACGGGAGTCTACAAAGCGAATCTAGGTGCTACACAGCTTACAAAATGGGAGTTTCACTTTTTGCTTCCTTTTCGGATACTTAGGGATTTCCCACAATCAGGTAAGGTTTTTGAACAAAAAGATTTAAAATCTTTGGACTTGGGAAAGCCAAAAATACTTGAAATCCTTGGCTGGCATACCTTCTGTCTTTATTCAGCAAGCCCTAGGTATTGGATAAGCTGTCAGGCTTGTCAAAAAGTCTGTTTTGAGCGAAGGGGAGCAGGGGAGAGGGTTTGAGAAATTTTTTCCTCAATGGAAAATATACAGTTTAAATGCGTAGCAGCTTATTAAATAATAGGGCAAAAACTTTGTATATTATGGGTGTACGTCACTCAGGTGAAATCCGCTGTATTAGGGGTATTTAACCTGAGATTATATCAAAATATCAAAAATTATCCCTATATTATCGATGCCATTCATTTCAAAAATTAGCACCAATTGCTATACCTGTTTTAGGATCGAAGAGATGAATTTTATCATCAGCAATAGATAGCCAAATTTGATCGCCAATTTTTACATCTAGATCCGGAGGAATTCGTACCTGTAGGGTAGATGAATCTGCCAAGGCTACTGATATATAAGTGTCGTTACCCAAAGCTTCCACTGATTCAACTTGTACGCGCAAGTTTTTGGGAGCGGGAACGCCTAAAATTAAATGTTCGGGACGAATACCTAAAAATAATAACAGTCCATCATATTTTTCCAGAAAAGTTGTCCAAAATTCCGGGAGAGTAAGGCGAAACTGAGGGTGATGAAGTGTGCGGGGTGCTTTGACTAAAACCATGAGAAAATTCATGGGCGGCGAGCCGATGAATTCAGCCACAAACTTGTTGGCAGGATGATTGTATAATTCTAATGGGGGTGCAATTTGTTGGATTTCCCCTCGATTCATTACTGCAATGCGATTGCCCATGGTCATGGCTTCAGTTTGGTCGTGGGTAACGTATATTGTAGTTGTGCCTAATTGTCGCTGAAGTTTGACGATTTGACTGCGAGTTTCCGCCCGGAGTTTAGCGTCTAAATTGGATAAAGGCTCATCCATTAAAAAAACTTGAGGATTTCTCGCGATCGCGCGTCCTAATGCTACTCTTTGTTTTTGTCCCCCTGATAGCTGTTTGGGCAAGCGATTCAGCAATAATTCAATTTGCAATAATTGTGCCACGCGCCGGACTTGTTCATCTACCGCTTTCTCCTTCTCGGAGATGTAGCGAATCTCTTGAGGCAGATTTCGCGTCATCCCCACTAACAAATCTTCCATCCATCCTGGTATTTTTTTTCCTTTTTCATTGCCCATCCTTACATCTGCTGTATTATTACCCAATTTAGTCCGGCGCAAGCCAAAAGCGATATTGTCGTAAACTGTCAGATGGGGATAGAGAGCATAGTTTTGAAAAACCATGGCGATATCTCTTGCCTTGGGCGGTAAATCGTTTACCAGGGTATCGCCTACCCAGATTTTACCACCCGTCAATCCTGACAATCCTGCGATCGTTCGTAGCAGGGTACTTTTACCGCAACCTGATGGTCCAACTAATACCATAAATTCCCCATCATTAACTGTCAGGTTGATGCGCCGCAAAATATTCACGCTTCCCGATGGGGTGGGATTGGCAGTTTCGATGGGGTTATCTTTTCTAGGTAAAGTTTCTAGGGTTACAGGTGTGACTGTTTCTTCTCCTTTGCGCTGTGGAAAGCTTTTGTAGACGTTTTCAAGGGTAACCTGTGCCACGATTGTTGGTGGATATGATGATGGATGGCTCTTATTGTATCGGATGGTGTCAAGGATGTTCCACTAGAAATAGAACATATTCCACCAAAATCAAAAGGAGCTTCAGATCGTATATCTAATCTAAGTTTAGCTTGCCACCAGCGCAATCAACAGAAAGGTGACCAAGATATTAAAGACTTACCTTTAAGAAAGTCAAATGTTTTCAATCGAATATTGAGTCAAGCAAAAACGCCATTAAAATATGCAGCAGCAGTTAACAGTACTCGTTGGGTATTGTTTAATGTGTTAAAATCTTTGGGATTGCCCCTGATAACGGGGACTGGAGGACAAACAAAATTCAACAGAATTAGATGGAATTTACCAAAAGTACATTGGATTGATGCTGCCTGTGTGGGTGTAGTGGAAACCATAAAGCTGGTGACAACTAAAATATTGAAGGTAAAAGCAACGGGTTTTGGCGGGAGATCCCGTTGTCAAACAGACAAATTTGGTTATCCTATTAAACATCGCCCGTTACGTCTGATTCACGGTTTTTGTACTGGGGATATAGTCTGTACCGATGTTGACTTTTAGTTGTAACCCCGCCACTTTAATATTATCGGTAGCTGTAGCTTGTAATGTTACTGTTTCCCCCTTATCAACAGTAGTTTTATTAGCAATTAGATTAACTTTTGGGGCAATAGTATCAGCAGTAACAGTGAGATTGTAAGTTTGTTGTAAGATACTGCTATTATTGTCATTGACGGTAACTGTAACGGGATTAATCCCGATATTATTGGTAGTAGGTGTCCACCAGATTCTGCCTGATTTATCGATAGTTATCCCTTTATTTAGGGAAGTGAAGTCTAAAGTATATGAGAGAGATTCATTATCAATATCTGTAGCCAAGATATCGTAACTTTAGGGAGTATTGGGGGTAGCAGTTGTAGTGGGAGTAGAGTTAATAGTGGGGAGAGAATTAGTTTTAGTAGTGAGAGTAAATCCTTGGGCTGCACCTAAACCTAGGGAATCTACTACTCCCACTACTACCTGATGGTTTCCTATCAAAGGATTTGTCCAAGTTAAGTTACCGGAAATAGAGTTAATTGTCATTCCGGTAGGAGAGGAGTTGATTTTAGTAACTGTATTGGGTTGCCGAGTCTGTTAGAGGATTAATGTTAACGCCCCCAGGATTTTTTAGCAGAGAATAAGTTATTATATTGGTGTCAGTATCGATGGCTTGCGATTGATATTGGAAAGGTTTGCTTACTTGAGGGTGTTTTGTTATCCCAAGGCATATTAGGATAGTGTTTAGGAATAAATTCAAATGTGGCTAACCACTTCATGTGTTCAGTATCTAGCACGTCAACTCGTCCAGCTTTTTCAGTAGTATTACCACCAAATAATAGAATTGAACGCTCTGGAATACGACTCCAAATCACAGGGTTACCTTTTTTCCATTTATTTAATACACTTCTTACCAAATTTCTCTCAGCTATCGAAGAATAAATGGTTCTACCGTACTTAGTGTGCCAAACTATTACAAAATAATGATTGAAGCCATTGTCCCGCAAGAATACTTAGCAAAGGATAAGTCAAAAATAGCCTTTTTTTGAGTAAGTTGAGGTATAACTTGGTTCTTAATTATTTAAAATAATATTTTAGCACACTAAGTACGGTAGATCCAGGGAAAACACCGTTGGCGATCGCGAAGCGCGAAGCGCATACTCCGAACTCCGAACTCTGAACTCAGGTTCTAGGGGTGGTTGAGATCGGATAAAATATAGTGACAAAACCGATCGCATTCCCTGAAAACCTGCCCTCACCCCACAGACAGCGAAGCCAATTGCCTGATTGCAGGAGCGAAGCCGATTGCAATCAGCCAGGAGCGAAGCCGATCGCGTAAAATAAAATAACTAACCACCAACTACCAACGACCAATAACCAACAACCAACCACCAATAACGACCGTGACAGAAGCTAACTCCTATAAAGACACCGTAAATCTGCCCAATACTAAATTTGACATGCGGGCGAATGCTGTAGTGCGGGAACCAGAATTGCAGCAGTTTTGGCAAGATGAGCAAATTTATGAGAAACTGTCGCAGGAGAATCCCGGTGAGATTTTTGTCCTCCATGATGGCCCGCCTTATGCTAATGGGGCTTTGCACATGGGGCACGCTCTCAATAAAATTCTCAAGGATATTATCAATAAGTATCAGCTTCTGGTCGGACGGAAAGTTCGTTATGTCCCTGGTTGGGATTGCCATGGTTTGCCCATTGAGCTGAAAGTACTGCAAAATATGAAACAGGAGGAGAGGCAAAATCTTACTCCTCTTAAATTGCGTCACAAGGCTAGGGATTTTGCTCTTAAAGCTGTTGCAGGACAAGCGCAGGAGTTTAAACGTTATGCTATTTGGGGAGATTGGGAAAATCCTTATCTGACTTTGACTCCTGAATACGAGGCTGCCCAAATCGGTGTCTTCGGTCAAATGGTTTTGAAAGGTTATATATATAGAGGTGTGAAACCTGTTCATTGGAGTCCTAGTTCTCAAACGGCTTTGGCTGAAGCTGAGTTGGAATATCCGGAAGGCCATACTTCTCGCAGTCTCTATGCTGCTTTCCCCATCACTAAAGCAGGAGATACTGTTCAAGATTTATTAGGACCATATTTAGCAAAATCAGTAGCGGCAACAGAAAACAAAGAAGGTAAAACAGAGGTTTCCTTCTTTACCGATTCTTTGGGTGTAGCTATCTGGACAACAACTCCTTGGACAATTCCCGGTAATTTGGCTGTGGCTGTTAATCCGGATTTGTCCTACTCTGTCGTAGCTGTGGGCAATGAACCAGATTTAGAGGAGGAAGTTAAAGATTTAAGTCCAAAATCAGCTAAATCTGGCACTGGCAAGAAAAAGTTTAGAGGCTTTGGACTAAGGAAAAATACCAACACCGCGAAAGAGGAAACTACGCCAACTGAAGCCAGCCCAGAATTAGTCGAAAATTCAGAATCCTCCGCAAAAGTTAAGGAATTTAAGTATTTAATCGTCGCGACAGACTTGGTAGAAAGATTATCCCAAATCCTGGATACTCAGTTAACGGTAAAAGTTACTGTCAAAGGCAAGGACTTGGAACATTGTACTTATCGCCATCCTCTCTTTGACAGAGAAAGTCCCATTGTTATCGGTGGCGATTACATTACGACAGAATCGGGTACGGGATTAGTCCATACTGCACCAGGGCACGGTCAAGAAGATTTTATCGTAGGTCAGCGATATGGTTTACCAATCCTCTCTCCTGTGGATGAAAATGGTAACTTTACTGAAGAAGCAGGTAAGTTTGCCGGATTGAATGTCCTTAAAGATGCTAACGAAGCCATTATCGCAGCACTGAAAGAAACAGGCTCATTCCTCAAAGAAGAAGCCTACATCCATAAATATCCCTACGATTGGCGTACCAAAAAACCTACTATCTTTCGGGCAACGGAACAATGGTTTGCTTCAGTAGCCGGATTTCGCGACGAAGCACTAGCCGCGATCGCAAATGTACAATGGATTCCACCTCAAGGTGAAAATCGCATTACTCCTATGGTGGCAGATCGTTCGGATTGGTGTATCTCTCGTCAGCGGAGTTGGGGCGTACCTATTCCCGTATTTTACGATGAAGAAACGAACGAACCTTTACTGACGGCAGAAACTATTACTCACGTCCAAACTATTATTGCCGAAAAAGGTTCCGATGCTTGGTGGGAAATGTCCGTAGCAGAATTATTACCGGAATCTTATCGAAATAATGGGAAAAGTTATCGCAAAGGTAACGATACCATGGATGTCTGGTTCGATTCCGGCTCCTCTTGGGCAGCAGTTGCTAAAGGGCGGAAAGAATTACAATATCCAGCCGATATCTATTTGGAAGGCTCAGATCAACATCGCGGTTGGTTTCAATCCAGTTTACTTACCAGCGTCGCTAATAATGGCATCGCTCCCTATAAAACAGTATTAACACATGGCTTTATCGTAGACGAACAGGGACGGAAAATGAGTAAGTCCCTAGGTAATGGCTTCGATCCTTCTACTGTAATCGCAGGCGGTAAAGTAGAATTACAGCAAAAAAACAAAAAAGAAAAAGTCACCATCCCCGCTTATGGTGCCGATATCTTACGTCTGTGGGTATCATCCGTAGATTATGCCGCAGATGTCCCCCTCAGTACCAACATCCTCAAACAATTACAAGATGTGAGAGGGAAAATCAGAAACACCGCAAGATTCCTACTAGGAAACCTACATGACTTCGATCCAGCCCAAGATGCTGTACCATACCAAAAGTTACCCGAATTAGACCGTTACATGTTACATCGGATGACCGAAGTCTTTGCCGAAGTAAAAGAAGCCTTTGAAACTTATCAATTTTTCCGATTCTTCCAAACCGTACAAAACTTCTGCACCGTAGACTTATCCAACTTCTACCTAGATATAGCCAAAGACAGACTATATATCAGTCATCCCCAATCCTTCCGCCGTCGCAGTTGTCAGACAGTACTAGCCATCGCCCTCGAAAATATAGCACGCGCGATCGCACCAGTACTCTGTCACACCGCCGAAGATATCTGGCAATACATCCCTTACCCCACTCCATACAAATCCGTATTTGAGTCAGGATGGGTAAAACTAGACCAAAAATGGCACAATCCTCCATTAGGCGAATTATGGACAAAATTACGCCAAATTCGCGATGAAGTAAATAAAGTAATGGAAAAAGCCAGAAGCGAAAAAACTATCGGCGCGTCTTTAGAGGCTAAAGTTTTATTGTATGTACATGATGGAGAATTGCGATCGCGCCTAGAAGCAATGAATCCCACAGGAATCCGCCAAGTTATCTCAAAAACAGATAAGGAAGAACCAATACCCCCAGAAAAATCCTACTACAGCGCAGCAGCTTTTGATGATATCCTCGATAACCCATGGGAAGACAATCCTGAAACTCAAATCCAACCTCTGGATAATAAAGCTCAAAATCATCAATTATTATCCGAATCGCCAAGAGAGACAAACTTATTATCCAAGCCAAACCTCCAAGTCTTATCAGTCTTAGGCTTAATCGTTGCCGCATCCATCACTCTCAAAATAGCACTGGCAGTATTGGATGCAATTAACAATTTACCCATTCTCCCCACATTGTTTCAATTAATCGGGATTGGCTATACCTTCTGGTTTGGCAAACGCTATCTCCTCTTTGCTAAAAATCGCCAAGATTTATCTGTGAAAATTCAAGATTTAAAACTAGAGATAGTGGGAGTGGATAGATCGACAGATGATTTAGCCCAGACAAATCCAGCCCTCATCCCAGAAATAGATACAGACACAGAAACTGAGTCTACGGGAGAAGAGGTTTTAGCCACTGAAGAAGAGGAGGAGGAAATCGCCCAAGAAACAGGAGCAATCGGAAATGGTGTTGACGAATTGCGCTATCTATTTTTAGCCTCTGGAGTAGAAATACTAGAATCAATAGAAGCTATTGAAAAAGCTGCCTATAGCAATCAGTCGGAAACTCTAAGCGTTGGTGTGGTGACAGCAGATGGGGAAAAATGCGATCGCTGTTGGAATTACTCTACCCAAGTGGGGAAAATAAGCGAACATCCCGCGATTTGCGATCGCTGTGTTTCGGCATTAGCTGGTGAATTTTAATAGAGGTTATTGGTTGTTGGTTGTTGGTTGTGATTGTTCAATTGGGATTGGGGTTAAGTGACAGTCCGTAAATATCTAGTGCAGGTGGGCAGAAATAACCCATCAGTTGTGACCAGGGGAGCAGGGGGCAGGGGAGAAAAAACCAGTAAGCCTACGCATTTAATTTGTATATCCCCACACAAAAAAACCCACATCCCACACCCCTTTCGATAAATTTACTATCCAATTTAGATGCGCCGCAGCTTATCAATGAAACTGGTGAGAAACTTCTGCCGCGCTGCACTAGACAATTCTTTATTGGTAGTGGTACATTAGCTTTCGCATAACGCAGCCTACAGAAGCACAAAATCTTTGCTATATTTTTGATCGTATCGGGGTAATGGGGAAAGAATTGCGATTCAATCCCTAAAAAAGAACTGTAAGTGGTAAAGCTATTCTGTTCACCGTCAGTCAAATTTCATACTTTGTTTGGGAAATAATCGATAACAAAGTTTATAGTTAGGTAGTAGTATGAAGAGGCGCTATCGCTATTGATCTAGATACAGCGGTTTCCGCAGTAAT
>DOIX01000250.1 GCA_003511885.1 Cyanobacteria bacterium UBA11153 | reverse complement strand
TCATGGACTTTTTAACTTAAATGGGAAAATTGCCTTCAAGAAAACTCTTCAAAACCCCACACCCTCCCCTCACGAAAAGACTTTTTCCGCAAACCCCAGTTATCGTGCTTCTGTCACTTTGGGAAAACCTGACGAATTGGTGTGGCAAAGCGAGGGGTATATGTCACTATATAGTGTCAATTGTCTACTTTCCACTGTCAAAGGATTTATTGTTGATGCTATTGATGTCTTAATCGATACAATCTAGATGAATAACGCGCTCGTCACGACTTTTGGACAATCCGCGCTTCACTTGGTTAGAAACCAAGGGTTTTCAGTCAAATTCTATGATGTTTTGATCGTGGCAAACAATTGTGCGATCGCATTTTCTGGATGGGGCTGTTTGACTAATGATTCGCCGATTAAAACTCCTGTTGCACCAGCTGATGCTACTGCTTCTAAATCTGCAGGAGCGTGCAATCCTGATTCGCTGACAACGAGGATACCTCGTTCTTTGAGCTGGTTACCCCGGGCGGCGAGCAGTTGGCAAGTCGTCTGTAAGTCTACTGAAAAATCCTCCAGGTTACGATTATTGATACCTATTAGGGTAACGCCATCTAGAGCTAATACGCGATCTAACTCGGCGAGGGTATGGACTTCGATTAATGGTGCGATCCCGAGTACTTTGGCAATTTTAACAAAGTACTGAAGGTCTTTGTCGGAAAGGACTGCGGCAATCAGCAATATTGCGTCAGCCCCGTAGCTCCGGGCGAGATAGATTTGGTAAGGATAGATGATGAATTCTTTACATAATATGGGTAAGTCAACGCTAGCGCTAACCTTGGCTAGATTATCCCAGCTTCCTTGGAAGAATTTTTGGTCGGTGAGGACAGATATGGCATTGGCACCTCCTCTTTGATAGGATTCGGCTATGGCTACGGGATCGAAGTCTTGGCGAATTATTCCTTTACTGGGGGATGCTTTTTTGACTTCGGCGATTAAGGCTGGTTTGGTTTTACTTGATTTTAAAGCTCCCCAAAAATCGCGAGGTGGTGGTAATTTTTCAACTCGCTTGCGCAATTCTTCTAAGTTAACTTTTTCCCGCATTTGATCGACTTCTGTTTCTTTTTGCCAGATAATTTTTTCGAGAATATTCCTCGGCTCTGCATCTGGTAATGCTACTTGATATCTTAGAATGTCTAAGTCTACTGTGGGATTGGGGGGACGACGACGAATTTCCATTTCTTTTTCTTGTTTCTTGTTTGTTAGTTGTTTGTTTTTGGGTGTTGCTTCTTGTTTGTTGACTATTTTTTCAATTATTTTCGCTGTGGATCTCTACTTTTTTTCGTCTTGATCATTTCAATAGGGTTTGACGATCGATTATTTTTGTTATGGCAGAATGTGGGGTATGTTTTTTTGTATGGGGCAATTTTTCCGTTTAAGTTGAAAAGCCTCTGAATTTTGAGCGGTGTAACTTCTATTCCTGGCACTTTTAACTACCTGCTAAAGGGCTTATAGCTAATTGCTGTCAAGGTTTCAACTTTATACAACCAGCCCTAAATACTAAGACAATCATGAGAATAAGGGATCAAAAATTAAACCAGTAACCACTAACCATTAATGTCATTTACCCTCGATTAACCATCATAAAACATCTTTAAGGGCGAGTTTTGACTCAGGATATATAGCACTTGGCTCCTCCGTCAGCGAGGGAAGCCATCGTGCGGATAAGCTGCTGCGCATTTAATTGATATATCCCCACACCCTACACCCCTTCAGACAAATTTCATATCCAATGCCATATCAGCAGTAGCTTAGTACGGCAAGATTAGCCCTTGTCTCCCTTATCTCTCTTGTCCCCGTCAGGGATAAATTTACCATCACCAGAAAAAATGTATCTGCAAGATGCCATAATTTGTCACTAAACCTGCCTCCAGATATATTGAGGAGTTTAAACGATCAAAAATAACCAATAACCCATAACCAATAACTAGTGACTAAAACTAGCTCGTTTGTAGGCTTCATCCAAAACTTCGGATAGAGTAGGATGAGCGTGAACTAAATAGGCTAGTGTATTGACGGATTGCCGTTGGGCAATAGCGTTAGATGCTTCGTGAATTAAATCAGAAGCATGAATCCCCAGAATGTGAACGCCGAGGATTTCTCCAGTATCCTTACGGTAGATTACCTTAGCAATACCTTCAGCTTCCACTTCTGCGATCGCTTTAGAATTTCCTTTAAAGTAGCTTTTGACGGATGCTACCTCAAATCCTTCTTTTTCCCCTAACTCTTTAGCCGCAGGTTCAGTTAATCCAGCATAACTGATTTCTGGATGGGTAAAGGCTGCGGCGGGGATGCTGCGATAATCAACAGTACGGTTACGCCCGCACATATTTTCCACAGCCACGATACCTTGGGCTGATGCGGCATGTGCCAACATCATTTTGCCTGTGGCATCGCCAATTGCCCATAAATGTGGCACTGGTTCTGTCCCAGACAGGACTGCCATAGTATCATCTACAGTGATAAAACCCCGCCTGTCTGTTTCCAAGCCGAGAGTTTCCAATCCCAAATCCTTAGTAAAAGGAATTCTCCCCGTAGCCACTAAACAAGCATCAACTTCCAACACTTCCACCACTTCTTTAGTTTTCGCATCCGCCAACTCGATCGCTACTGGAGAGCCAGGTGTCACTTTCATGGCTAACTTGCCCACATGAGTTTCGATATCGCGAGGCGAGATTAAAATCCGCGTCGCCAGTTTAGCAATATCTGGGTCAAAAGTAGGCATTAACTGGTCGAGGGCTTCAATCATGGTAATTTCGCACCCCAAAGCAGTATAGATATCAGCAAACTCCAAACCGATATAACCGCTACCGATAACTGCCACCCATGGCGGTAACCAGTCCAACTTCAAAGCATCATCACTAGTAAAGACCGTTTTCCCGTCAATTGTAATACCTGGTGGGACAAAAGGAACCGAACCCGTAGACAGAATAATATCTTTAGCAGTAATAATTTTTTCCCCGCTATCCGTCTTCACAGCCACTTTTTGCGCACCAGCCAGCTTACCCCAACCCTGAATAATATCAACACCCAAGCGTTTAAGGCTATTCGTGAGATCCCCGCGAATCTTAGAAACCAGATTACCAGCATGATCTGCGATCGCGCTTCTGTCAAACTCTACCCCACTAACCTGAATTCCCAAAGCCTTGAGATGATGAGCATCCCGTAACTCTCGCACCCTTCCCGATGCTGCTAATAGGGCTTTTGACGGGATACACCCCCGATTGACGCAAGTCCCGCCCATCACATCATACTCAATAATCGCGGTTTTCAAGCCACAGCTCACGGCATGTAAAGCTGCGCCGTGCCCGCCTACACCTGCGCCGATAATAACCAAATCGTAATCAAATTCTTGACTCACATCAATCTCCACTGATATCATTCCCCTCCCTATTCTCAGCTTTAGGTATCCCTTGATGCAAGGTTTTGGTCCAGTTTTTTCTGGAAGTGGTAAGCTTGGGTACAGCTCAATTGGATATTTAGTCTTGATTTGCTCTGCATCTGTATAGGTTTTTCAGAGCGAAGGTTGTATCTTGGAAATTTTCTACCCTTCTTCTGTAGTTATTACCACGATGCCAGGGAATCACGATTATGGACGATCCTCACAAAAATCTACGCATTGCGGCGGCGAAAGCTTTTATGGAATCTCTTGAAGAACTGGAAAATATCTTGGCTGAAGATCGTCCCGGTAGTGAATCTCCCTCTTCTGAGCTAATCCATGACCCTTCAGAACCTTCGATTGATTTATCGTTGCTCGAAGAGGTGGCAGCAGATTTAGCGAAGTTTTTCGGTGAGGAGGAGTTGTGGGAAGAGGAGGAATAAGGAATCGACATCTGTAAGCTTGACCTGAGTTCGACGAAAGATCTGAAGCTGAAAGCCAGTAAACAAGAACTTTACAGCATTTTTTGCTCAAATCTCTTAGCCAAGAAATCGATATTACGATCCCAATGCGTGGTAACTATCATGAAAAAAGTCCAGGGAAAAACCTTCCTCCGTTGGCGATCGCGAAGCGTGAAGCGCATACTCCTCTCCTCCGAATTCAGGTCAGCAGCACAAGTCGTCCGCAATCGCGGACTGTCTGGGGTGGGACGCATCCTGGACAATAAAGAAATTGCCTGTGAAGATGGTCTGGCAGGAACGGGAAACCGTCTAGTTAGGGCTTGCGGTATAAGTCGGGTTTGCTGAAAAAGTCGGATCGTGAGGATGG
>DOIX01000026.1:33642-38089 GCA_003511885.1 Cyanobacteria bacterium UBA11153 | reverse complement strand
AGGGGTACTCAGATTTCCTTCCTGTCCATTGTCAACTGTCCATTTTCCATTGGATCGGAGCAATCACCAAATGCCCGACTTCTTGAAGAAGTCAGGCATCTGAAGAAGTGGGGAGTTACGCAAACCATCTATCTGTAGGGTGCGTTAGCGAAAGCACCCCGCACCATCAACTATTGGTAGCTTGAGGAGTGTAAATCTTAATTTCAAAAAGTAGTCAACTCAGGCACAATAACTTTCGCCTCCACTACTTGCACAGGTTTTAATGATTTTACCTCAATCTTCTCAATGAAATCTATTTCCTCAATAGATTCCATAGAGGTGTTTTTTTGCGGGAATTGGATGCCATGGAGATAAGCATAACGTCCCCGTTTCGCGATTAATTCATTATGAGTACCCTTTTCCACAATTCTGCCAGATTCCATCACGACAATTAAATCGGCATTGTGGATAGTAGAAAGGCGATGGGCAATCACGATACTGGTGCGATTTTTTAATAGTTGCTGCAATGATTCTTGAATTAAGCTTTCTGATTCCGTATCTAGGGCAGAAGTGGCTTCATCTAATACAATAAATTGGGGATTTTTCACCAATACTCTAGCAATTGCTAAACGTTGCCTTTGTCCCCCGGATAACTTTAATCCTCTTTCACCAATCAGTGAATTATAGCCTTCCGGAAAACTCATAATGAAATCATGAGCATTGGCGGCTTTGGCTGCGGCTTGAATTTCTTCATCGGTAGCATTTAATTTGCCGTAAGCGATATTATCTCGAATGGTACCGTAGAGGAGTAATGTTTCTTGAGAGACAATCCCGACAGAATCTCGCAGGGAATCTAGGGTAACATCTCGCAAATCGTATTCATCCAGGAAAATTCGTCCTTTTTGGGGATCGTAAAAGCGCATGGCTAGTTTAGCAACTGTGCTTTTTCCTGCACCAGATGAACCGACTAAAGCTACAGTCATTCCTGGTTTAATTTCTAAATTAAAATCATGCAAAATAGCTGGACTATTATGGCTGTAGCTAAAGTCAACCTGTTCAAATCTAACTCTTCCTTTGAGGTTACTAATTGCCACAGCATTTTCTTTTTCCGTTACCTCTGGTTGAATGTCGAGAATTTCAAAAACTCGATCTGAAGCGACGACAGCACGTTGAATGATATTCATTACTTTACTAAACCGTCGAATCGGCTGATTTAGTTGAGTAATATAAGAGAGAAAAGCTGCTAATTCGCCAATCGTCAAACGTCCAAGCATCACTTCCCTGGAACCGAAAACCACGACAATTAAAGTACTGAGGTTATTTAAAATACCAATAACGGGAAAGAATAATGACCACAACCTAACCGCACGAATATTTGCATCCATGTAGTTGCGACTGTAATCAGCGAATCTGTCTATTTCATACTGTTCGTTACCAAAAGACTTAATAATGTTAATATTAGAGATAGTATCTTGGATATGACTGTTGATTGCTGCACCCGATACCTGAACATCGCGATAAGCATCCCGCATCCATTTGCCAAATACCTGACTCAAATAAATCATAATCGGCCAAGTTACTAAGATTAGCACCGTTAGTTGCCAATCAGTAGTGAAAAGATAAACCGCGATCGCAATTACGGTAATGCTATCTGCTAAAATCTCCGGTATATCTGCTGTAATCAAGTTTCCCATGGCATTGACATCGCTAGACAACCGAGACATTAAATCTCCTGTCCGTTGATTATCAAAAAAGCTAATGGAAAGTTTTTGAATATGTTGATAAAGATCGTTACGGATGTCATTAAGGATGCGATGTCCAAACAGAGACATCATATAACTGCGGAGAAAATTAAAGACTCCTATTAATAAGGAAACTAATAAAATTACTCCCGCAATCCAAGGTAATTGCTCGAATTTTTGATCGGGAATAACAGCATCAATTGCGTAGCGAGTAATTTGAGGAATCAGTACTTGAGAGAAGGAGAGACAGAAAATCATCACAATTGCGATCGCAAATGGTAATTTATTCTGCCAAATGTATATCCACAGGCGTTTGTAGAGTTTTTTGACCGATGTTTTAATCGGTACGCTGCCGTTTTTATTTGCGGCAATCTTTTGAAGTACGTTTGCTTGCACTGAATCCTTCCTCAACTAATTAAGGTACAATCTTCAATGGCTAATAGCTAATTGCTAATAACTCAAGTTGCTAGTTATAAATTTAAGTATTTGGGATCCCCCTAAATCCCCCTTAACAAGGGGGACTTTCCAGGATGGTTCCCCCATTATTAAGGGGGGTTAGGGGGGATATCTGGGACAATATTTGTAACTAGCAACTTATGTTAATAGTTAATGACTAATTGTTAATTGTTAATGACTAATTATCAAAGAGTTTTGGCTATACCATTAACCATTAACCATTAATTATCAACCATTAACCATTCTCACTACTTATTCACACCGCAAGCATTTGCTTCAGGATAGATTTTTTATACATTGCCGGGAATTCTTCCCGTAAAATTGGTTTGTCCAAAAATGGACACAAGACTTCCCATCCTTCACCCCCACAAATATTCAAGACGAGAAAGGATTCCGGACGATCCTTAAAATAGTCAAGCACGTTTTTATGGTGCAAATCGTAGACGTAGGCTAATCGATCCGCATTGAAAGTATAAGTTCCATAAACGGCTAGACGTAGAAACCGTCTTAATCGCATTTTATCCTGATTTTCTGGGTTTGTGTCAAATATAGGTTTATTATGCCAGTGGGCTTCTACGGCTTTCAGCCAAGATTCCTTATCCCGCACGGTAAGGATAAACTTACTATTGGGAAAAAGTCTATCTAGCTGCGCGTAATAGGCTGCTACAGTAATATCGGTTATCCCATCGCAATCCTGCAAAATAGATAAATCGTAATTACCTGCCATAAACTCGTGCAAGGTTTGGCTATCATTGGGATAATGAACTATATTGAATCCCAATTTATTTAAGGAGATAGTGAGGCTTTTTGTTCCGGTACGGCTTAATCCAATGCCAAAAACTTTCATAGATTTAAGAGAGGTTATAGTTTTGACTTTTGACAGTTAACGGTTGACTTGATTCAATCCTTATTTTTAAAAGGAAAAGGGACATCCACTAAAGGTAATTTAAAAAACGGACATAGTTTTTCCCATCCTTCCCCACCACAAATATCCATAACTAACAGAGATTCTGGTCTATCTTTAAAGTATTCCCTCACCATCTGATAATGAAGATCGTAAATATAGGACAATCGCTCTCGATTAAACTTGTAAGTTCCGAAAATAGCAATACGTTGGAGCATTCTCAGGTAATTTTTCGGATCCTTATCTAAACTATCGTCTACAGGTTTAGCTTCCCATAATTCCTTAACAGAATCCAACCAAGATTCTTTATCTCGAACAGTCAAAATAAACTTACTATCCGGATATATTCGATCTAATTGAGGGAAAAATGGAGCAACAGCAGTCGCCGTTATCCCATTAAACTCATTAAATACTGACAAGTTATAGTTGCCCGCCATCAATTCTTTGAGAAGAATCTCTTCATTTAAAGAATGAAGTACATGGATGCCAAGTTGATTTAAGGCGATGGTTAAATTGGTATTTCCTGTATTCCCCATCCCGATGCCAAAAACCTTCATTGTCTTCCTGCTCAAACGTTGTTGGCTATCAAAATTAGAGATTAAATTCCATGCTTCTTCTAACCTGAATGGTATTTTTTCTGAGATATTCTGTTTCTCCAATTCAGCTCTGGCAATTTCCGGTAAATTTTCAATAAATTTTGCTATCTCTTGGGGTGAGGCATTGGCAGCGACAATTTTCCTGGCATACTCCACAGCGTAGTTTGCTACTTTAAAGTCCAAGTCATCCTCTTGGCACTGCCATTCTTCCTGATGAAAGTTTAATTTTTGTTGATGATATTCAGTACGGCTCCTTAATTCTCTCAGGGCATATTTGGCAAATATCTCCCGATAATATTGAAAAAAATCGTGAAAAATTTTAAATGGCTTAAAAATCTTCCCCAGATTAAGTTCTTTCAGTGCTAAAGCCCTCAGTCTTGATTCAGGGCGTAAAACATATTTAGCATCATCTTTGGGGACGGGAATTCTTTGCATCATGCGGATGACATCAATCCGAGTAATATGAACGCCGCAATGAATATTCCCTCGGAATTTATCTAAAACATAACAGTCGAGATAGGGAAAATTATTGCTTTGGAGGAAGGGAACCATATCCTCCATAATTAAACAATCCGCATCGACAGCTACCACATAATCGCAATCATAATCAATTGCTAGCATCAGTTCAACTGCCTTGGCAAAGGGTTTGGCATTTTCAATGATATGAACTTGATGGGGCTGGATATGTTTAATTGCTAAATCTAATGATGCTTCCGCAGTTCTTTCCCCAACACTTCTAAATACCAAATCTATTTTTTGCATTCTTTAAG
>DOIX01000026.1:18487-33268 GCA_003511885.1 Cyanobacteria bacterium UBA11153 | reverse complement strand
GGGCTTTGGCTACTAAAAACTGAGTGCCATTGTTCCCGCCGAGAGGATGATGTTCTTGTTGATAGTATTCCAACATTTGGGGTTGATAGTCGATTTCCAAGAAGTCACAGAGGTTACGAGTGACTTTTTCTGGCTCCGTTGCTAATTCTTCGTAATGTACTTTGATTTTTTTGCGATCGAAATTTTGGAATAGTTCGTTTGTCAGTTGGATTTGGTTACGCCAGGTTTCAATTAATTCTTGAATATCTTTGTCAGGATATTTTCTGATCCGAGAATTAAGAACAGCCCTGCCGTCTCGTTGGAGGAAGATGAGAAAGGGTTGGGCAGTGGTAGGCGCGATCGCAAATAATTGTTCTGTTAACCATTCCAGATTCTTAGTGGAATCGATGGTAATCGGTTTTTGGGTTTTTCTGGATACTTGTTCGTACAAGTCTAAATTATCTGTCAGATTCAAATCTCCCCAGACTGGACAATCAAAACCGCAGATTTTACATACTCGTTTTTTGATCGGTTTATCTGGATTATGCAGAAATCTAGTTTTGGCAGCTTCCCCACAATAAAAACAATCTCGATGGCTCCCCAGAATTAATCCTAAAAGAGTGGAACCAGAATGACCAACTCCACAGATAAAACATACTTTTTGATTCAGTCTCGTTAGTGTCGTTTCCATTAATATTTCTGAAATTTCCTCTTTTTTCTCGCTCCTGTTACCCATCCTTCTAGTTAAAAAATCCGGCAGATAGTGTCAGCCGAATTTAACTCGCCTTCGCTACCATACCAAACTTTGCCCCCAAAATAAAATCTTGTTACTGTATTACAAATATGATTACGGCTAAAATTTTACTTGTTTGGATCGTTTAATTAATCCCTCCCCTTCCAGGGCAGGGAAGCAATATTTCTCCCAGTCTCTAGTCCCCAGTCCCTACTCCCCAGTCCCTAGTCCCTAGTCCCCAGTCCCCAGCCCCTACTCCCCAGCCCCTAGTGCATCCCGGCAAAAGTTTCCCACCACTGACAAAGGCTTAACAGTATAGCAAGGGACTAGGAGCTAGGGAAGAATGCTGTAAAATCAAGGGTTTGAAGAATTTAGCATGTCTTAACCGCCCTGGCGGTTGCTATAGTTTTCTCTCCCCTTCTCCCCTCTCCCTTCTCCCTGCTTGTAACTGGTGGGTTATTTCTGCCAACCTGCACTAGTCCCTACTCCCTCACTATCCAGGTTTGTTGTGAATGGGTGATTTTTCCTCGTTTTGAGGAACTAAAATAGTAGTAAAAGCGTCTTGAAGAAAAAGCAAAAGAGACTTGACTGCTGGTAGAGGTTGCTACTGTTTAAAGTGAACTTGGCTTAACGCAGGGCAAGATGCACAACAATTCGATTGGGAGAAATTGATTATATGAGTTGCCGGAAATATTCATCCTGTCTGGGTGCGATTGCCTTCGCCTTGTCTCTGGAAGCGGTGACATTTTCATTCCTCGCCTTACCTTTAAGGGCACAGTCGATAGAAATTAGTCTTCGTTTTCCTCAAGCCAGAGATATCGGTGCACCCGCGAGGACAGGTGGTGGGGGACAAAGGGGACCCACTGCTTGCTTAAAAGGTAATTTGCCCTTGACAGCACTGACACCAACTAATAATGGGGTGAAAACTCTTTTAGACAATCCCACCTTATATTGGTACGTTCCCGAAACTAGAGCAACTTCAGCAGAATTTATCGTTGTCGATGATAGTGGCGATACCGTCTATGCGACTACATTGCCACTCAAGAATACTCCGGGAATAGTTGAGGTGACTTTGCCAGATACAGTAGCTTTGATACCTGGAAAAGAGTATACTTGGCACTTTGCAGTTGTTTGCTATCCCAAAAATCGCGATCGCGATGAGTTTGTCAGAGGCTTAATCCTCCCTACTAGTGTGGATATTCTCAGTCAAGAATTACTTCAGGAAACCGGAAAGGGACTTACCCCCGCCCAAAAAGAAATGCTCAACCCAGAAGAGTTAACGAAAAATTTAGCACAACTCAAGACTAATCCTCAAGAGGCGAAAAAACGCCTCGAGCAGCAAGCTCAAGAGTACAGTCAATTGGGAGTTTGGTCAGAAACCTTAACCATTTTCACTCAGTTGTCTAAGGCTTTTCCCAATGATTGCAATCTCGCTAATGAACGACAAGAACTTTTGAATTCAGTAGCTCTCAATGAGATTGGTCAAACATTTTCTCTTAGGGGTTGTCAATCCAACTAATATCAAAAGGGAGCATTTTACACCAGATACCGAGGTGAGGCAATTCCCTACGAAAATCTCAGGGGCGCTACCAATCGTTCTCATCGATATGCCCTCCACCGGATTGTCACTTGAGATCTATGCTTCATACTTTACCATAGATACTTCTTTTTTAGTTGGACAACATGCACAAATATTTGTTTGAGGGAGAGAATTTTCTAATATGACTTTTCCAAAGTATTTATCCTATCTTGGTGCAATTTCTTGCGCCTTGTCTCTGGAAATGGTGACATTGGCAAGCCCAATATCGCTATTAAGAGAAAACCCCATCGAAATTAGTCTTCGCTTCCCTATGGGCAGAGATATCGGCGCACCTAGGAGAACAGGTGGCGCGGGACAACGGGGTCCTGTACCTTGTCTGAAAGATAATATGCCTATTACTGCGGTGACACCGATTAATAATGGGGTGAAAACTCTTTTGCCTAACCCTACTTTATATGTTTATGTTCCTGAAACTAGGGCAAGTTCCGCAGAATTTACTGTGGTGGATGGAGAGGGAGAAGAAGTATATAATACTAAATTAGCATTGACGGATACTCCTGGTATCGTATCTGTAAGTTTGCCGGATACAGTAGCGTTGACTCCTGGACAAGAGTATACTTGGATCTTTGCTGTTGTTTGCAATCCTGCAAATCGCGAACGGGATGAGTTTGTTCGAGGTTTAATTTTACCAACTAGTCTGGATCTCCTCAATCAAGAGATGCGTCAGGAAACTGGAGGGGGACTAACCTCTAAACAAATGGAAGTCCTCAATCCAGATAAGTTTCGGAAAAATTTAGCTCTACTCAAAACTAATCCGAATGAGGCGAAAAGACTTCTTGAGGAACAAGTAGAGGAGTATAGTAAAGTGGGAGTTTGGTCAGAAACTATGATGGTTTTTACTAAGTTATCTCAGGCTTTCCCGAATGATTGTAATCTGATGCAGGAGCAAAAAGAGTTGTTGAAGTCTGTTGAGTTGGGTGTCATTGCTGAAACATTTGATGCTGGGCGTTGTCAGCGATCCCTCGTTGACAATTGATAATGGACAATGGACATCTCCTTTCAAACAATACTAAATCCTTACCCTGTCTGGAGGAAAATCCAGTTTATGGAGATGTCTATTAGGCATCTCCATAAAACATTGTATTGATTTGTAGTATTTTATAGGGGCGTTAGCGAGAGCTATGCGTTAGCCTAGCAAAAGGGCGACAATTTCACGGAAAAATCAGAAATCTGGATATCCCATATCCTTCGTCAGGCCCCGATAGGTAAGTCAATATTTCTATTTTGGAGATCTCTATTAGAGATCGAGGTAATCTGAGTAGCTAATGGAAGTTGCTAGTTAGAAAGATTTTCGATTAGATCCCCCCTAGCCCCCCTTATTAAGGGGGGAACTTTAGAAGTTTAATATGCAATTTAGATGCGCCACAGGTTATAACGAATAAACTGGATCGACAATCAAGTGAAAAAGAAACCCAGTATCTTGAAGAAACCGGGTTGATGAGATCCTTAATTTAAAATAAAAAAAACTGGTTTGATGAGGAATTTGCCCATCTATTGCATTTATCTGAAAATTGCTATACTATTCCATAGTGGCTCGATTTAATTGAGCGAAGATCTCGGAAATATGAGAAGCTATTTTATCTATTCAGGGAGATAAATAGTCAACCATAAGAGGAAATTAACTCTCAGGTAAGATGAGATTATATCCAACTAGATTCATTCAATTCTGAATGGTGTTAAGACTCCACGATTGCCAACAACAAGCAGGGTAGATTCGATTTTCCTAAGACTATTCACCTGGCTAGGTTGTGTTTGTTCAATTAGTCACCAAGAGGATTAAATAATGAGTTTTGCTGTTAATTTTGCCGTGTCTAATGACTGGGGCAACGGTTTTACTGCCAATATGTCGATCGCAAATAATGGTACTAGTAGCTTAGATGGCTGGATACTGGAGTTTGATGCTCCTTTCGAGATTACGAATATCTGGAATGCCGAAATTGTCAGCCGTCAGGGTACTCATTATATAGTTCGCAATCTCAGCTATAATAGCGCGATCGCAACTGGTACTTCTGTTTCTTTTGGCTTTAATGCTAATTCGGGCAGTACCTCGAATGTACCAACTGGCTATATTCTCAATGGTGTGTCTCTGGGAGCGCCGACGGTTTTACCGAGTTTGAGTGTTAATGATGTCAGTATCGCTGAAGGTAATACGGGGACGTTACTTGCTGGCTTTGAGGTGAAGCTTTCTCAAGCTAGTCTGGAGACGGTTACGGTAGAATATGGGACAAGTAATGGTACTGCTGTAGCTGGTTCTGATTATACGGCGACATCTGGTACGATTAGTTTTGCGCCGGGGGAAACGACGAAGACTATCGCTATACCTGTTAATGGGGATTTGCTGGATGAATTTGATGAGACATTGACGGTTAATTTAGCTAATGCTAGCAAGGCGACGATTGGGGATGCCCAAGGAATCGGTACAATTATCGATAACGATCCGATTCCTAGTTTAGCGGTTAATGATGTCACCATTAGTGAGGGTAATTCTGGCTCTAAAAATGCTGTCTTTACTGTAAGTCTTTCTGCGGCTAGCGGTAAGACGGTTACGGTTAATTTTGCGACTGCTAATGGTACGGCGACAGCGGGTGTAGACTATACTGCAAGATCGGGTACTCTGACTTTTAATCCAGGGGAAACTAGTAAAACTGTTTCTGTACCGATTATTGGCGATACGGTGGTGGAAGGTAATGAAACTTTTAGCGTGAATTTGTCTGGCGCTAGTAATGCTACTATTGCGGATACTCAAGGGGTGGCAACCATTAGTAATGATGATGTTTCTGGATTGCCGCTGTTATCGATTAATGATGTCACTGTTACTGAAGGGGATAGCGGTAGTAGCAATGTTACTTTTACGGTTAGTCTGTCGGCGGCTAGCAGTCAAACTGTAACAGTTAATTTTGCCACAGCTAATGGCAGCGCGATCGCAATTTCTGACTATACTGCTACTAATGGTACTCTGACTTTCAATCCGGGCGAAACTAGTAAAACTATTTCCGTGGCTGTAATTGGGGATGTTTTGGATGAAAATAATGAAACTGTTAGAGTTAATCTCTCTAACGCTACCAATGCTACCATTGCCGATAGTCAAGGGATTGCCACGATTACCGATAACGATCCTACACCCAGTTTCCGGATTAACGATGTTACCTTAACTGAAGGTAATACAGGAACAACCAACGCTACCTTTACAGTAAGTCTTTCTGCTGCTAGCGGTAGGACAACCAGCGTTAACTTTGCCACAGCTAACGGTAGTGCGATCGCCACTTCTGACTATACTGCTACTAATGGTACTCTTACCTTCAATCCCGGTGAAACCAGTAAAACTATTTCCGTAGCCGTCATTGGCGATACCCTCCCAGAAGCCAACGAAACCTTCAGCGTTAACCTCTCCAATCCCAGCAACGCCACCATTGCTGATAATCAAGGTATCGGCAATATCACCGATAACGACATGCCGCAGTCAGGAGCCTTTAATTACGGCGAAGCTTTACAAAAATCCATCTTATTTTACGAAGCGCAACGCTCCGGAGACTTACCCGCCACCAATCGCCTCCCTTGGCGCGGAGATTCCGCACTCAATGACGGGGCAGATGTTAGTCGCAACCTCAGCGGCGGTTACTATGATGCAGGAGATCATGTAAAATTTAGTTTCCCCATGGCTAGCAGCATGACCATGCTAAGTTGGGGTGCTATTGAATATCGCAACAGTTACCAACAAAGCGGACAACTTCCCTATATACTAGATGCAATCAAATGGGGAACCGACTATCTCTTAAAATCCCACATTACTGATGCTAACGGTACTAAAGAATTTTGGGGACAAGTAGGGCAAGGAAATATCGATCACGCCTACTGGGGTGCGCCCGAAAACATGACAATGGCAAGACCTTCCTTTAAAATAGATCGTCAAAAGCCAGGTTCAGATTTAGCCGGAGAAGCCGCCGCCAGTTTAGCCGCCGCCTCCATCGTTTTTCGCCCCACAGATAGCGCTTATGCCGATACCCTCCTAGCAAACGCCATCCAACTTTATAACTTTGCCGATACCTATCGCGGCAAATATTCCGACTCCATCACCGATGCCGCCAACTACTACAATTCCTGGAGTGGATACAACGACGAATTAGTTTGGGGCGCAGCTTGGTTATACAAAGCCACAGGTAATACCACCTACCTCAACAAAGCCGAAAACTATTACCAGCAATATCTTGGTGGACTAAACAATAGTTGGACTCAATCCTGGGATAATAAATCCTACGGTGCTGCCATCCTATTATCACAATCGAGCAATAATGTCAAGTATCGCAACGATGTGGAGGGATGGTTAAACAATTGGAGCGACACTAGCGGTAACGGGATTACTTACACAGCAGGAGGATTAGCATGGATTTCCCAATGGGGTTCATTGCGATATAGTGCAACAACAGCCTTTCTTGCAGGAGTTTACAGCGATACCGTCAACGATTATAGCGATCGCTACGCCAACTTTGCCGAAGGACAAATCGACTATATTCTAGGCGACAACCCCAATAACTTCAGTTACATGGTCGGTTTTGGCGATAATTATCCCTTAAATCCCCATCACCGCGCCGCCTCCGGCACAACTTACGTCAACGATCCCATCATCAACCATCATACACTTTACGGTGCATTAGTTGGAGGGCCAGCTTCCGCCAATGATAACGACTATCAAGATGTCCGCAACGATTATATCCGTAACGAAGTTGCCCTTGATTATAACGCTGGTTTTACAGGTGCTTTAGCCCGTATGTACGATATATTCGGAGGGACACCTTTAAGTGTAATTCCCGAAACCACCATTGGAGTTGTTAATCCCTAAATCTCCGCCCCAAAAGACTCAACCTCAATTCTCGTAGGGTGCGTTATGCGTTAGCTAGTTGATAGTTAACAGTGGATAGTTAACAGTAAACTTCAACTCTCGTAGGGTGCGTTATGCGTTAGCTAACGCACCATCTCTGAGGATGCCAGCCAGCACTAACCCATTGTTGTCTGACGGTGACAGCAATTTTATTATTAAGTTTTAGTGCAATAACAGTCGCACTGCCGCAGTCTGTAAGTCCGATAATTTCTGTACCATTTTCACTCCAGGCAAAATGTTCCCACCATTTCTGAGTATGGGGATTAAACAATTTAACTTGCTCTTGGGTGATAGGATTAACAGCGTGAGTTTGGATTCCTTTATATTTATTGCACAGGCTACAAGCAAGGCAGAGATTTTTTTCATCATCATTACCACCAGCCGCTTTGGGGATAATATGGTCAATTTCCAATATTCCCAAAATATACTTTTGCAAACTCTGGCAATAGCTACAACAATTTCCATATTTGGCGCGAACTCTGGCGCGAAGTTCTTCAGAAATAGTCATTTATTTTATGCTGTTAAAGGTGGGATTAAGCCACGCCGCACTGCCTCATTTAATCCTTGGGCTTGTTGGAGTAATCTGTCTTCATAGATATGAATTAATGCCTCTAATTCTGAACTTTCAGTTTGAGTAATTGTTCCGGATTGTTGACTATCGAGTAACTCACTTAATCTTTGTTCTTGGAGAGGCTGCAATCGTAGTCTAGTCAGGGCAACTACTTCTGAATCAGCTAAAGTAGATATTGGCTTGGCAGTTGGTGCGAGTAAAATTTGCAGAGTTTCTACTAAAATATCAGCTAAATTGCGGTGATGTTGTTGGGCTAATATTTCTGCTTGGTGATAGACTTCATCGGGTAATGTCAGGGTGATTTCAGTACTCATACTTCCATTAATTTGGATGGCTTTTATCTATTATATAGCAATTTTATTAGAGGGCGGTTAAAACCGCATCTACACAAACAAAACCCGCCTGCGCGGGTTAGTCAATAACCGCCTTTTAGTCTGGGGCGGCAGACTACTCTTCGGGAAGGCTAACACCTATGTTTGTGTAGCTGCAAATTCATTCGCTCTCTCAGGATTAGGCTTAGATATTGTACCATTACCCATTCTCGATTTCCTGAATAATCTCCATGGTTTCCACGCTAACCCGACAAACTCGCTGCAATAAATCAATCACTTTCTCTTTATAATCTGCAAAGCGATAGGTATTGAATCTCGCGGCAATTGTGGGATCTTTTGGTTTCTTCTCTTTATATTGATCCAAAATCCATTCTAGGGCACAACGGTTACCCAAGCGATATTCCCATGCTATTTTGGGGATACCTTCTAGGGTGGTAATGTCATCGAGGATAATTGTGCCTTTGATTTTATCAGTCTTGAGTTTGGCTTTAGGAATGCTATCCTTTTCCCCGCTAAGGGGTAAATCAATCCGTTTCAGAGGATAGGGAGTAACCGTTTCGTAATTTATATGTAAATCCATTAATTTTTTGCCCCAGTTTACCCATTGTGGTAAGTTTTCATAGAAGGGGAGGCGGGGGAATTCTCGTTTGAGGTTGAGTTCGTATTTTTGCCGATATTTGGGATTGTGGAGTACGGCGTATGTGTAGTGAAAGATGTTTTCTTTGGTGATATTTTTATTGTGGTAATGGGTTTGGAATTGTGTTAATCCCCAGTCGGTTATATTATCGATGCGGTTTCCTTCTTTATCATAGCAGTAGAGAGGAATACCTTGAGTAGCATTGGGAATGTAAATATCCAAATTAAAAATGTATGTTGTACAAAGGAGGGCAAAATTAGATCTTTTACCTACAGATAAAGTTATCACTTTATTGTCTGCATTATTTGGAAAAATCTGTGGAAGTTGATACTGCATTTCATTGACATATCTATTATAATAAAGATATTTGTTTGTGTAGGGTCTATAGACAGAATTTATAAGTAAATTTTTATCCAAGTCAATTTCTGTTCCGGTGCGTAGCTGTTTCTTGAGTTCTCGCGTCCACTTAATATTTTGTGATAAATCTTCATCAAATACTTCTTTTTCTAAAATTTTACGTCTCTCAAGATTGTATTCTTCAAAAAAATAGGTCATTTTATCGATAACACTGTTACGAGAGAAGCCGTATACCCATTCATCTCTCGCAGTCACTACTCCCATAGAGTACAACTTAAAAATGGCTCTATCATCTGGTGTGGTTTTAGCCAATTTAGTCTCTTTATCCACTAAAGGTAAGAAGCTATCAAAATCATTATCAGTTAAATTCACCCAATTATTATCTTTATCCGGGACAATATGTTCAAACCCAATCTGCTCAAACTTAGTCCCCGATAAAAACTTCAACTTATCCTCAGCCGTCTCTAATTCTGGACGGCGATAATAGAATATCTGACAAGGAGTCTTCCCATTTCCCCTTTTCTTCACCATAAAACTAATCGCCACACCTGTCTGAATCCCAAAAACATTATGCTTAGTGCCTGAAAGCTTGGGATTTTTCCTCACATCTCCACCCAAATCAATAATATAAATCTGGCTAAAATCATCTGCGACTACCTTTCTAAATCCATCAAAAGTCCTCGCACTGATAAAAGAATAATTAGTCACAAACGCTAAAACCCCATTATCATGTAACCTATCAGTAGCCCAGCGGAAGAAACGGGAATACATATCATATAGTTTTGTCTTTTGGGCGGTACTATATTTGATGTAACTACCCTTAATTAAATTATCGATAGCGGGATACTTCCGATTCTTGTTATTGTCATTTTCATTAGCCTGATTCGCATTATAAGGCGGATTCCCAATAATGACGGAAATAGTCCGGTCATTTTGCCGCTTAATTCTTTCCGTATTCTCCACTGTCAGTGCAAATAAATCTCCCTGCTTACCTTCAAAGCTAGTATGTTCAAGAGTATCAACAAAACAGATATTGTCAAACTCTTCATATTCTCCCATCTTCTGCTGATAGGTAAACTCAATATTCAGGTTAGCGATGTAATAGGGTAAAATCGCCACTTCGTTACAGTGAATCTCATCCTTATACTTATACTTCAGCTTATCTTTAGGTAAATATTCAATTAACTCCGTGACAAAAGTACCCGTACCCGTAGCAGGATCGAAAATATCCACATCTTTATCTGCGAGTAACTTACCAAAATGCTGATGGACTAAATAATCTACACTTTCAATCATAAACCGGACAATTTCATTAGGCGTGTAGACAATACCTAATCTATCTGCGGCTTTAGGATTGTAAGCCTTATAGAAATTTTCATAGACAGCCTTAAGAAACTTCTGCTTTTCATGATGGTTGTAAATATTAGCCGCATTCCTGGTAATTACCGCATAATAACGCTCAATCGTACTTAGAGTATTCCGTCTCGTACTACCCTTAAAGAAAGTACTAATAGCATTCTGTAATTCCCGTGCGATATTATTTTCCCGGTGAAACTGAGACTCATTGAAAATATTGATAAAAATATCCTCAGTCAAGATATGCTGAATCATCATTTCCCGCACATCCAGTAAAGTCACTTCCGGATTAATTGACTGTTTACATATCTGCCAAAATTTATCCCTAGCTTGTTGAAATTCTCGATTAATTTCCCCTTGAGATTCCAACAAATCTCGTAGGGTATTGAGAATAGTCGGTAAATCAGACTGAAAATTTGCGATCGCCTCCCGAAAATCCCGCACTTCCGGGCGAGTATAATTGATAAAAGCCGTAATCGTGCCATCCAATGCTTCGGCATCTTTCATTGAGACGCGACTAGTTTCCTCCCCACCCTGAATTAAAACCGCAGTTTGGGAATCTTCAAAGAGAATATTGCTATCTGGATAGCCCAACCCCAGTTTTTTCTCAATTTCGTCATCGAGATTATCATATTCATCCTTACTTTCCCAATAGCCCCAATCCAAACGCAGTGCATCCTTAACTGTGCCATCGGGATAGACAATTTTACCGCTTTTGGTTTTATAGTCTAATTCAGGGATAAGGAGAAAATCCCTCGCCTTACAATATTCATTAAGTAAATTTTGAAAAGCTACCCGGATGGAAGTTTCCTTTCGGGAACCACCATATTGAATAATTTTTTCTAATTCTGTATGATACTGAGTAACGAGAAGTCTGGACATAGGCAATGACTAACAACTAATGACAAATGACAAATGACAAATGACCAATAACCAACCCCCAAAATTAAGCAGGAACCTTAATTTTTTTACTTCCAGCCAAACCAAATGCCTTGTGAATTACTTGCAAAGCATTAATACCTTTCTCTGCTGCGACTACACAACTAATCTTAATTTCTGAAGTAGCAATCATCTGAATATTAATCTGCTCTTCAGATAAAGCCGCAAACATCTTGGCTGCCACACCCGGTTGCCCTACCATTCCCGCACCAACAATACTCACTTTAGCAATATCTGGATCCACTAAAACCTCTCCAAATCCCAAAACTCCTGCGGCTTTTTCCAGTGTAACTCTGGCTATTTCCGCATCAGCTTGAGCAATAGTACAAGCAATATCTCTGGTTGGAATACCATCAATAATCCGACAGCGTTGAGACTGAATAATTGTATCTACGCTAATATTTTGCTCCGCCAATAATCCAAAAATTTTCGCAGCCATCCCCGCAGAATCAGGTACTTGGCGAATTGCCAAACGCGCTTGTTTGAGATCCAGAGCCACACCCCTTACTGACAGTATCTTTTCCTCTTCTCTCTCATCCTTAACATCTTGTTTCTTACCTTCAGAGGGTAATCGATAAGGAGAACTATCAATATCAAAAGTTTGGCATAAAGATGCGATCGCAATATTGCCATCCTTTTCATCAATCACGCAACTGACTTTGATTTCCGAGGTAGAAATCATTTCAATATTGACACCAGCATCAGCCAGAGTTTTAAACATCATAGCAGCTACACCGGGACGACCGATCATACCAGCACCTGCGATCGCAATTTTGGCAATTCCCCTTTCCACAATCACTTCAGCCTCTTCAGGATGGGGACTTTGCTGAGAGCGCAGAGCAGGTGCAATTGCTTCTGATACTGCCTCAGCCCGATTGAGAATATCTTTACTTACAGTAAAAGCAATATCATTCGTATTCCCCTCATGAATAGACTGAATAATTAAATCCACATCCACATCTTGACGGGCAATCTCACCAAACAATTTTGCCGCTACACCAGGACGATCTGGTACTCTTAACATAGCAACTTTTGCCTGATCTGGATCGAATTCTACCGCATCCACAGGACGAGCAATTTCCAAACCTGCTAAAGAGCGAGGTTGAGGAGGAGGAGAAACCACGCGAGTACCAGGATCGTCAGTCCAACTAGATAATACAACTAATGGCATCCCATAATTACGAGCAATTTCCACAGCACGAGGATGCAAAACTTTTGCCCCCAAACTAGCTAATTCCAACATTTCATCGCAAGTAATTTCATCCATTAATTGGGCATCTGGCACTAAGCGAGGATCGGCTGTTAAAATTCCTGGTACATCAGTATAAATCTCGCAGCGATTAGCCCTCAAAGCCGCCGCCAGCGCCACCGCCGAAGTATCCGAACCCCCCCTACCCAAAGTCGTAATTTCCAACTCATCGCTATTACTAATACCTTGAAAACCTGCAACTACGACAACTTTTCCCTCATCGAGATGTCGCAAAATTCGGTCAGTATTAATATCAAGAATTCGGGCGCGAGTATGTTGCGCTTCTGTCACAATTCCCACCTGTGCCCCAGTTAGAGAAATCGCAGGTTGCCCCAACTCCTGCAAAGCCATCGCTAGCAATGCCATAGAGACTTGTTCCCCTGTAGAGAGTAACATATCCATTTCCCGACGGCTGGGATTAGCCGAAATTTCACCAGCCAGTTTCACCAAACCATCAGTTGTCTTCCCCATCGCCGAAACCACAACCACCAGGGAATTACCAGCTTTGACAGCTTTAACGACTCGTTGGGCAACCGCAGAGATTCGTTCCACAGAGCCAACCGATGTGCCACCATATTTTTGGACAACTATCGTCAGGTTGGGATTGTCAAGCGTGTTAGTCATAAAATCCTCAGTAATCTACTCTTACCTATTTAAACTATATATTGTCCAAAATCATAAATTAGTAAAGAGCCTTTTTTCTGACGACTTACCCTCATCATCTATATGTAGGGTGCGTTATGCTATGTAACGCACCATTTACACTATTAGTAATCTGGCCAGGTAAGTCCTATTTCTATTCAGATTTAATAATACGCGATTGCCTTCGGCACCAGCGAAGCCGATCGCGTATTATCAAATATAACAGAGCGATAATTTTTATAAAACTTAACAAAGTTAACCCAATCTACCTGAGTTCGGTGTTACTCCCTTTGCGGTAGAAGATTATCTATCTCTTCTTAGATACTTTGTAAAGGATAGGAGTACGATCGATCTCAGGATAACTTACAAATATCTGATGCAAAAGATGTTTGGGATTAGCAGTCGATGAAGGCAATCGGAACTTGCATCGTATAAGATAGATGTAGAGGGATCCTAAAGAAATTAGCCCTTATGCCTGCCAAAGACCTTGATCGCGATATTGTCTGCACCGCCCTCATCAAAGATGGCTGGACAATCACTCATTACCCACTGATTCTCAAAATTGGGAGTCGCTCGGTTTTTGTCGATTTGGGTGCCCAGAAACTAATTGCGGCTGAACGAGGATCTGAAAAAATTGCGATCGAGATCAAAAGCTTTCTTAGCCCTTCGCCGATTAATGACCTTGAAAATGCCTGGGGGCAGTTCTTTATGTACGCCAGAACGCTGGAAAGACGAGAACCGGATCGTCGTCTCTACCTAGCTGTTAATCGCAACACCTTTGAAACCTTGTTTAAAGAAGAAGCTGGGCAATTGCTGCTGGAAGAACCAGGTTTTCGCCTAATAGTTTTTGACCCAAACACTAAGGAGATTATCCAATGGAAACCGCATAGCTTCTCCTCTTCACCAAGATTGTAGCAAAAAGCAGAGCGAGAAACGAGTGGCGCTTTTTGCTGTCCGAGTAAATTTACCTTGTTAGGCTATTTTCGATATGACTCTTCATGACTTCCGATTACATCTTCTGGTGTTAATGAATAAATTATAGAGAAATATTCATCAATGATCTCTCGGGCGGAATATGCGTCCTCCGGATCGCCTATTAGTAAGTCCTTCGACTTTGGCACTTCACACCAAGGGCTACGATTGGAACTTACAGGCTGCTTTTTTCCTTGCTTTTCCATTTTTGAATCAGGCATCCTTACTATCGCAAGCCTCTTTTTTAAAGGGAGAAGTTTTTCCATATACTCGGGCGAAAAGCAATTCTTTGCTTGACACATTGTCCTAACAATCTCATATGCTCCCAAAGTCCATAGCCACTACGTTGCGATCGTTAGTATGACTTCTTGAGGATTAAACAGTTGGCGTTTGGAGGCATTAAGAAATTCAATACTAACGGGTTCGTCAGTTTCGTCATAACTGATAATCGCGCCTCCAGGTTCAGAAATACAGCGGTTTCCGCAGTAATGAGGTACACTTAATCGAGCCTCAACATTTAAGCAATTGGTTTGTTAAT
>DOIX01000026.1:16139-18244 GCA_003511885.1 Cyanobacteria bacterium UBA11153 | reverse complement strand
ATAAGAGCGGGAACCGCTGTAGCATTGGTTGGAAACGCATCGCGGAAGATAAAAATCAGAATGTCTGCTTCTGCATCGTATTTAACTTTCATTGGGATTCTCCTGCCAATATCGATTAACTTGATTTGTCCAGTACAGAGTTAAAATTCGCCTGGTTTTGCCAATTTCAACTTTTGTAAACATCTTTCCGATGTTTATATTGTAAGAGGAGAATGATGAGTTCTTTGTCGCGAATTTCATAACTAACGCGATAATCACCGATCCGAATACGGTATTCATTGTCAGAACTTTCCTCTACTTTTAATTTTAAAATTAGCATATTTTTTCGGGATTCTCAAAATAACTGGATCGTAATTCCATCCTATAGGAAGCACCCTAAGAGTATCCCCCGAAACTCACACCGCGATATAATTCTGCGATCGCTTGTGGAGGATGTTGATCGATCTTCGCCTCTTGCAGCGTTTTTTTGAGGATGTTAGCATAACAGCGACAATTGCTCTCCAGTTTTTCCCTCTGCCTGCCCCAATTTATGGCAATTAATCTACGCCCTGCTACTGCCGCCGATTTGGATTTGTTACAATACTGGGACGAGCAGCCTCATGTGGTAAACTCAGATCCTAATGACGACTGGGGCTGGGAAGTGGAATTAAACCGCAGCCCTGACTGGAGAGAACAATTGATTGCAGAAATTGACAGTCGCCCCATTGGGTTTATCCAGATTATCGATCCGGCACGAGAGGAAAGTCATTATTGGGGTGATCTCGCAGAGAATCTTCGTGCCATAGACATTTGGATTGGGGAAGAGACAGATTTAGGCAAAGGCTATGGCAGCCAAATGATGCACCTTGCCATCGCCCGTTGTTTCGCTAACCCCCTTGTGGCAGCTATACTAGTGGATCCACTCAGTAGCAATACGCGCGCCCACCGCTTCTATCAACGTCTTGGCTTTCAGTTTGTCGAGTGCCGACGCTTTGGTGAGGATGAGTGCTTTGTTTACCAATTACTTCGCGCTGATTGGTGTCATTGGCTTGAGTCAGATTAAAAATTATGCTTGAGTTTTTTATTTTTATTTCAGCCTCGATCCGGTAAACTAGGACAAAAAGAGTAACTTTCAACCCTCAGAGGCAGACAATAGACCTCTTGCAAAAATCGATATTTAGGTGTAGGGGTGAAGCATTTGTGCCCGGATTTATGGGGAAAATCAATGGTTTTATCCGCAAATGCTTCACCCTTCCGGGATTTATGCAATAAGTCTAATAAAGGTGGAAAGAATTTCTTGATGAATAGCTCGGATAACCAGACAAAGGGTAAAATATGGAAAGTTTTGTCCAGTGCTTAACCTAGAGTTTCCAATCCTACACCATCCGCACCACGAAAACCCTCCAAAATTATGGCAAAAGCTACTATTAGATATACCACTAGACATTTAAACGAATTAGGTTTATTTGTAGAAGTACCAGGAAAAACAGATAGCGATCGCACCCGGCACAAGGCAATTGAGGAAATCCAACGCCGGATGGACGATCCAGATGAAACCAGTTTACATCCAGATAGCTTTGCCGATGGGTTGAGTATTGAAGACTTAATTGTAGTCGAGCCACCTGCCACAGAAAATTCAGATGAAGATGAACCAGAGATTATTCAGGCAGTAAAAGCGATCGCAAATTTAGCCAGTTTAAGAGTTACTTTAGAAGAATCCCACCAGCAAGCATTAGAATTACGTCCCCTCATCGAAGCCCTATTTAGCCCCGCCCCCTTAACCCCTGCTCAAATGCAGCAAGCAACAGACAAAAATTTTGCCAAAACCCTCATTAAATTTGCCGAAGCCAAAGCAGCCCGCGATAAATTCCTCCCTCAAGCCGAAACAGCTTGGCAGGTATTACAACCAGCCTTAGCAAGTATTGCAACCAATAGCGAAGATAGCAAGAAAGGGGCTAGAGGCTAGGGGAAAAGAGTTTTGTTAGTGCAGCGCGACGAATTCCCTTTTGAGTTTTGACTTTGAACAGGACTTACGCAAACCATCTATCTGTAGGGTTCGTTATGCTCCATCTAACGGACCATCCACTATTGGCAAGCTGCTACCCATTTAATTTGTATATCCCCAC
>DOIX01000026.1:14356-15898 GCA_003511885.1 Cyanobacteria bacterium UBA11153 | reverse complement strand
CCACACCCCACACCCCTTTCGATAAATTTACGATCCAATTTAGATGCGCCGCAGCTTAGTGTGACTGCGTAAGTCCTATTTTAAGTTAAAACTCTCTCCTACTCCCCCTTGTCCCCCTTGTCTCCTAGCCCCTAGCCCCTAGTCCCCAGCCCCTTAGAAGTAAGTAATAAATTGTCAAATTTCTGCAGCAACATCAGAACTATCCTTAATATTGGAAGGCTCAGAACCAGTAAAACTTACAGAACTGGCGCATTGTAACAAAAGACTGTCACTTTAGGGGCTATAGAGTCTTGCTCCTCCTATCCCCTACTCTCCTGAGAGTGTTACAGTCCACCATTAACAACTAACTCTTGTGTGAAAAATGATTGAAAAAATTTTGCTAGCCGTTGCAGGCAGAGGACTTTGCGAACAGATGTTCAATATGTTGATGGAAATTCCCATCATCCAAAAGGCATCCGTCACCGTCTTACATGTCGTCCCTCCCCAAGTCACCGCTGAAGGGATGTCCGATAAGTTGGAAGAGGGAGGTAAAATTCTGGCTGAAGCTGTCAAATCTCTCAAAGTAGATCCCAGTAAAATTACCCCCAGACTCAAACAGGGGGAACCTAAAGACATTGTTCTTCAAGTTGGAGAAGAAGAAAAAGCCGACCTAATTATTATGGGGTCGCGAGGACTCAAACGGATCGAATCCATCTTGGAAAACTCCGTCAGCCAATATGTTTTCCAAGTATCATCCCGCCCCATGTTGTTGGTGAAAGACGACATCTATGTCCGACGTATCACCCGCATCATGGTACCGATGGATAAATCCGCATCCGCAAAACAAAGCTTGACTTTAGCTCTGTCATTCTTACGAGACATTAAGAATGGTCAACTCTATCTAGTTCATATCAACCCTGAACAGAAAACACCATCAGGACAAACCATCATCAATCCCGAACAAGATCCAGTTTTAGCACCAGCCATCGCCGAAGCGAAAAAGCTTGGTGTTTCTTATCGCTGTCTTAACGCTACAGGCAAGGCAGGACCGGAAATTTGCCGATTGGCAGAGGAGTCGAACATTGATTTATTAATTCTAGGTTCTCCGGATCGCCGTCCTTCTGTTGCTAAAGCTTTACCGGATTTGGATCGTTTACTGGGATCTTCCTTATCAGACTATGTTCGCGTCTATGGTAACTGTCCAGTATTGTTAACGCGCACATCCGATTAGTCTCAATGTCCAGAAGTTAGAGACTTTCTTACTGGGGGCTAGAGAGGAGGGGAAAAGGTTCAGAGTAATTATACTGTCTGATTTCCCCTTCTCCATTTTCTAGCAGGGATTAGTTTTTATTGCCTTCGCGGCTGGCAGTCTGGATGTAAAGAACCAACAGGAAAACCGTAGGAACCAGCACAAACATTAAGCTGGCAACAAAGCCGAGATCGTTAACTTGCATTGAATTAGTGCCTTTATGTAATGTTTAACCAACATCTTTAGAATACCATTGGGCTTTACCGTTAGATAGAGGCTAGGGCATAGGGACAAGGGAGACAAGGAAGACAAGG
>DOIX01000026.1:4771-14074 GCA_003511885.1 Cyanobacteria bacterium UBA11153 | reverse complement strand
GGAAGACAAGGAAGACAAGGAAGTACTTTTTTTCTCCCCCACTCCCCTGCTCCCCCACTCCCCTGCCCACCACCAGGGTATCCGCTGTGCTGTTCCCCATTCCTTACTCCCTACTTCCCGCTCCCTATCGGATCAAGGTTTAGTTTTCACACAGATTGGTCCATTAACCAGGGTTTGACAAGCTAGTCGGTAAGTATCTGGCTTTTTCTTGAGTTTCCGCTTTTCCACATCAGTCTTAGGTGAAAGATTTTCTGTACCCTCCACCACCTCAACAATGCAAGTGCCACATTGCCCGTAGCCTCCACAATTCATCATCTTACCCATCAAGGTGTAGAGGTCAATGCCGTTTTGTAGGGCTTTCTCTCTTAAGTTCGCCCCATTAGCAGCAACTACTTCCTTGTCTTCGTTCACAAATTTGATATTAGCCATCCAGCCTTCTGCAATTTAACTCCTCCTACATGGTAGAGCGTTGGTTCGCTAATCAAAAGAACTGTTTGGGGGAGTGGGGGCAGGGGGCGGCGGCGGAGGGGGAGACCTGACGGGGTGACAATCAGCCTAAAAGCTTGCGATCGCAATTGCTAAGGTAGTTACGATATTCTAAATTACTCAGGACTTAGGCAAAATCTGTCAAACTGTAGTTTACCCGCTTTGCGTACTTCTGTTGATGCTATTGTAAATAATAGAGAGTAATTTCTCAAAGACGATTTTTTTAAATTCTGTGTTATTCATCACTTGCATAAATATTTTTTCGTTCCCGTCTATGCGCTCGACAAATAGATTTTCTAGATGTTTGTCTAAAACAGCGGCAAAGTTTTCTTTTGAGTTGCTCTGTGCTGCTTGTTGGATGGATGGTGAGGCGATCGCAGTTTCGGCAATTTGCTCAAAAAAGAGTTGGTCTGCTACAGTAAAATCAGTGCTGAAGCGTTCGTTAAGCGCGTCGATTAGCTCGGATAACGGTACATCGCGATCCGGCTGGCGAGTGCCAACGGCGGTAGCTCCTCGTAATCCTTCGGTTTCCCCTGTTTGTAAATCGATTTTGCCTGCGCTAATTTTTTCCAAACGGTAAAATTTTAATTCGATATCTCCTGATAAATCAACTTGGGGAACATCGGCACTGAGGGGAAGTTTTTTGAGTAAAAAGCGGCTATATGCGTAGAGTTTTTCTAAGTCGGAATCTTGGTAAGGAATAATTTGGGACAGGAATAGATAGAGGTTGCGGAAGCTGGTCAGTTGGCTTTTTAATTGTTCTTTTTGCGGTGCTGCTAAGGCTTGGTAACGGTCAATTATGGGATCGAGTAAGTTATTTAATAATTGATGCTCTCTACCTGTGAGGGAGGTTTTTGAGCGAAACCAAATTTCACACTATTTGTTGACATCTTCTCTGCTAAAAAGTTGCCATTCGTAGAGTTGGTAAGCCAGATCGTTGAGTTGTTGGGGGTCGGCGGTTGCGCTGATTGGTGTTTGTTCGTAGTAGGGTTTAAATGCTTGGTAAATGTCTTCTGGTTGGTTGATAAAATCGAGAATAAATGTATCTTCTTTTCCTGTTGTGGTGCGGTTGAGGCGGGATAAAGTTTGCACTGCTTGGACTCCGGCGAGTCGTTTATCGACGAACATTGTATGTAGTAAAGGTTGGTCGAATCCGGTTTGAAATTTGTTGGCGACGATGATAATTTGATAAGGATCGCTAGCAAATTTGTCGGGGATTTCGCTGGATTTAATCCCGTTTCGGTTTTTAGCTGTAGGGGCGTAGCATTAGCGCGACTAAACCACTAATAAAATCAGGATTTTTATCCGCCAATGCTTCGCCCTTATGGATTTATGCAAGAGATCTATTAAGATAGCAGATAGTAGATTTGCCGAGCATTTGAGCCAGTTAAGGGAGCAACAAACAGATGACGGTTAGTCTCAAAACTATTATAGAGAATTTACCGCCCGAAAGACGTTTTCTGTAAAGCCTGTTCTCTAATTTTGTCAATAGAAGATATCAAACGTTCTGTTTTCATATCTTTTGCTGATACCCAAGGTATTTCACCATTCCAAAACTCTGGGTTATTTTTATTTGGTGTACTACCTCCATACATGACCATCAAAAAACGCAACCGTTTCACCTCCCAATGCTCCGGAATCTCACCCAACCACTCAACTCCAGAATCTTTCATCGGAACAGTCAAATCTAGTCCTTTGGTAACAGCTTGACTGATGATAGCGGTGCGTTTTTCGTCCAGCTTTTCCAGGAGGGTTTGTTTTTTAGCGATGAGGTTGTCTATTTGTTTGGTTTTATAGTCGAGAAATCGGGCTATAATTTTTTGTTCTTCTAGGGGGGGAAGCACAACTTTAAGCAAGCAAAGTTTACTGGCTTTAATTCCCAATGCAGTTGAGCCAGTGCAAAGTGATTGAAGATGCTGATAAAAACTTAAACCTAATATCCAATATTTAAGAAAATAATTATTTAAAATTTCTATTTTACCTTGCATTTTTATGATTCTTTGAGCAAGGGCAATATCTGTATTGTCAATATTGGCAACTTCTCCTAGTGGTGCTTAAGTAAAAATCCCCGTATTATAAAACATTTGATCCGGTAAAGCTACCACCGCATCTAGCCAATCATTTTCAATAATCCACCGTCTAATATTACTTTCCCCACTCCCCGCATCCCCCGTAAATAAAGGAGAACCATTAAAAACAATCGCAATTCGCGAACCATCTCCCCCATCTTCTGGCGGTTGGTGCATTTTCGAGATCATGTGGTGGAGAAACAACAAAGAACCATCATTAATCCGAGGTAAACCCGCACCAAACCGACCATTAAAACCTAAATTCTTATACTCATCCTCAACAAAATCCTGTTCCGGTTTCCATTCCACTCCGAAAGGAGGATTCGCAAACATATAATGAAACTGCTTTCCTGGATGACCATCGCGGGGGACAAAATTACCGCTTTTATTTTTTCCATCCTTCACCCCCAACGTATTCCCATAAATCAAATTATCAAGTCGGTGCCAACACCGCATCCAACCGCCGCAATACAATCAATGGTAACATCACCCGCCGATATTGCGGCGGGCGATAAGGCCCCCGCAGTTTATCAGCGATACTCCAGATAAAACCCGCTAATTCTTGATGATTGGAATGGTCGGCATTGGACATAAATCTATTCACACAGTTCTCAACCAATATAGTCAAACTTTGTCATCCTGCTACCCGATCAAATTTAGTATTCAAAACTGACTTGATGACGATATAATATATAAGGAAAGGCGCTCGCCTTATAGACAGAAAATAGATAAAGTGGGTTACTGATTTTAGGGATTGCGGATGTTTGATATTTCCACCATTACTGTTACTGTTCCTGGTACAACGGCTAATCTCGGACCAGGGTTTGATTGCATCGGGGCGGCTTTAACACTATATAACCAGTTCAAATTTACTCCTATTCACCAAGGGGAAAATACAGAGGTCCTGAATATCGCCGTCACTGGTGCGGAAGCGGCGCGGGTTGATACAAGCTCTGAGAATCTTGTCTACCAAGCCTTTTTGAAAGTTTACCACCACTTGGAACTACCACCGCCACCTGTAAAAATTGACATTGAGTTGGCTGTACCCTTAGCAAGGGGGCTAGGTAGTTCCGCGACTGCTATTGTCGGGGGACTTGTGGGTGCTAATCTGATGGCAGGGGAACCTCTGGAGAGGGGGGAGTTGATGAAATTAGCGATCGCAATTGAAGGACATCCTGATAATGTGGTTCCTGCTTTACTTGGTGGCTGTCGTTTGGCAGCTACTACTGAGGATGGGGGATGGGAAATTTGCGATGTTCCCTGGCACGATCGCATTATACCTGTTCTGGCTATTCCCGATTTTGAACTTTCCACCCAAGAAGCCAGGGCGGTGTTACCCAAAGAGTTTAGTCGGGCTGATGCTATTTTTAATGTGGCTCATTTGGGTTTGCTCTTGCGCGGCTTGGAAACGGGCAGGGAAGATTGGTTGCGCAGTGCCCTCCAAGATAGGTTTCATCAACCCTATCGCCAATCATTGATTTCTGGTTACGAAGATGTGCGCGCTGCTGCCTTGAAGGAGGGCGCATTGGGTATGGCAATTAGTGGGGCAGGTCCGACTTTAATTGCTCTGGCTGATGCTACTAAGGCGGAAGCTGTGGCTAGGGCGATGGCACAAGCTTGGGCTAAGGTGGGCATTACTTCTGCAGTGCGATCCCTCTCTATTGATTGGCAAGGTACAAAAACTGCGATCGGGAGTGGAGGCTAGGCTCTATTTTCTTTCCCCTGTCAGAGCTTTAGCCTCTATATATACACATCTTGCTTAATTTGTCAATCTACAGCCAGTTAATCCATCGATAAGGGTTTGCCAATAATTTGAAGGAAACTATCTATCCTCTTTTGAGCGCAACTTCGATCCTCCTGAACTAGTTGTCATAAATTGGTAATAAGTTATTTTACTTAGTCCCAAGAAAAGTCCTCCCTGCTTCCCTGGAGGAGAAGAATCAATAAAAGACAAATATCAACAAACAGGTGGATTGGATGTAGCTGCACTTCAAGGAGTCGTATTCGGTGGCAAATACTCAAAATATCGTTTTACTAAAGCAAGGAGCGGATAGTTGGAATCAATGGAGGTTGCAAAATCTAGTCTTAGATAGGCATCGCAGCGATAGTAAGCATTTAGCAACCAACTTCAGTCGGGTTGATTTAAGTGGTTCTAATCTTAAAGAATTTAACTTGTGTGGTTTTAATCTTACTAGGGCTAATTTGAGTCGATCGGATTTGAGCAGAGCTAATCTAAGTCGGGCTAATCTTCAGGAGGCGATATGTCATTACGCTAATCTCAGGGAAGCAATTTTGATTGATGCTAACCTTGTGTCGGCTTTCTTGAGAAATGCGGATCTCAGGGGAGCTAACCTCAGTGGTTGTGACTTGACGGATGCCAACCTTAGCGAGTCAGACTTGACAGGTGCAAATCTTAGCGGCGCTATCTTCAGGGGGGCTATTCTCAGAAATACTGATATCAGTAAAGCTAATCTCAGCGGTGCGATTCTCAAAGGCGCTATTCTCAAGGGCGCGATCATTTCTAGAATGTAAACTACCCTCCGGAGCCTTGCGCTTTTTCGCGGTATTTGGTATATTATTGTATAATGGGAGTGGTGACTCTTGTTAACAAGAGTCACCACTCCCATTATTACATATAACTTATAATATCATGATCTCCATAATTGTCAATAGAATCATAGATCAAAAATAAAGGCTCAAGAATGAAAGACGAAGGATAAAGAATAGAGAAAACAATATTGAAACCCCTGCCCCGCTTTCTATTCTCCAAACCCCACACCCCCTTCCTGGCAATTAGCTATCATCTCGGCAATAGCAGTTAATTTCATGGGATTGGATAATTCTTGGATGATGGTAATTTTGCCTGACTGCTCCTGATGGAAAATAGTGGCTAGATAATTTTGACAGGCTTTTTGGTAATTTTCTCCAGAAATAGGTGCATTGCCAGGGATAATAATGTGGCGTGAAAGGAGAAAATCTTCGATTTGTTGAGGTTTGAGGGGTTGAAGGATGTAGGTTTTAATGTGAGATGAAGGAAGCCAATCTAAAGGATGGGTAGCAATGATGAAGTTGGTGTTAGGGTAATTTTTAACAAAACTGGCAATTTCGACTCTGATGTGAGGTTTCATTTCGCTGAAGCCATCAATGTAAATATCAAGGGCACGGTTTTTGATTAAATTATGGAGAAATTTGGGATCTTGGTGAGATATGGGTAGTTTATCTTCAATTGCTTCCATAACTCCTCCTTGGCATTTGAATGCTGGGAGGTAAACTATATTTCTTTGGGAATGTTTGGCTAAATAGCGCAGAAACATAGATTTGCCAACTCCAGCTTCACCTTCGATAACGATGCGAAATTTTCGGGATGGTGTGGGTTTTTGCGGGATTTGCTCGCGCTCGTTAATTTTCAGGTTAAATTCGACATCGCTAAAATAATGTTGGGAGTCAAACCTCTCTAAATCAGCATCGGCTAACAAGGAATCTTTGAAGGGAGATAATAAGTGAAATCTGAGGCAAGGAATCTTAGTAATAGCCAAACCGACATAGCCGAATCCCAATATTTTTCGCAGCCAAGGATGCCAGAAAAATATCCTTTGCACTTGGGTATATTTGTGATAAATACAGATCAATCCTAGCCAAATACTGGCGTGAATTAGCCAAAGAATTAAGCCTGTCTTGATGTGAAAATATTTTAAACATAAAATATTTTGTTCTTGACTAAATTTTCCAGGCCAACAAATCTGGACTTTCTCCTCAAAGGCAAAAAAATCTGCGGCATTTAAAGCATTTTGGGCTATTTCTAAATCTTCAGGAGATAGCCGATCTTTTTTTTCTTGAAGATGGAAAGCAATATTACGCAAAGCATCAGCAGCGCTACGGCGAACATTCGGATCTCGATCTTGTCTCAGGGCTGTAATAAGCTGAGGTACAGTCATTTTAGCAGATTCTGCCATAGATCCCAATGCAGTTGCGATCGCGCTGCGAATATGAGGATCTCGATCTTGTTGTAAGGTTTGGATAAGTTGAGGAATAGCGACTTGAGCTGACGCGCCCATTTTCCCCAAAGCATCCGCAGCATTGCGGCGAATATCAGGATCTTTTTCGTCTTTTAATAAGGTAATCAGTTGAGGAATAGCGACTCGAGCTGATGTGCCCATTTTGCCCAAAGCATCAGCAGCATTCTTGCGGATATCTAAATCTGTTTTCAGAGATGCGATAAGCTGAGGTACGGCAGATTTGGCGGCATCTCCCATTTTTCCTAAAGCTGATGCGGCATTACTGCGAACATTGGGATCTTTGTCTTGTTTGAGGGATAAAATAAGCTGAGGTACGATGGAAGCTCCTGTATTTTTAATATTTCCTAAAGCTGATGCGGCACTACTGCGAACATTGGCATCTCGATCTTGTTTGAGAGATATAATTAACTGAGGTATAGCGGCTTGAGCAGAAGCTTTCATCTTGCCTAAAGTATCAGCTGCGCTCATCCTAACATTAGGATCTCGATCTTGCCGGAGAGTTTCTATAAGTTGGGGAATAGCTCCTTTAGCTGTATCTCCCATATAGATTAAAGCAGATGCAGCGGCAATGCGAATAGTCGGATTTTGATCTTGCTGAAGGGTTTGAATAATCGATTGAATGGATTTTGAACCGCATCGGGCGACGCTATAGGTTGCCTCCACTGATATGGCATTATTGCTATCCTGAATTTTTCCGATATTTTCCTTAATCTTGGCAGGAGTACAAGTGTTGGCAGCCTCAGATAAATTGCTGGAAAATAAATAAAAGGAATAACTCAAGATTAATATCTTAAATGTGACAGAGATTTTGGGATAGATGCGCCCAATCATCGGTTTTTTCCTGAAAAATGGGGAATAGGTAATGAGGATAATTAGACGTTTTTTTCTACTGAAAATTAACCATTATCCATTAACCAATAGACATTGCCAAAAAATAATCTCAAATCCTTGTCCTGTCTGGATAAGAAACAAATTCTGGAGAGGTATAATAGACATTGCCAAAAATAATCTCAAAGCTTACCCTGTCTAGATGAAAACCTGGTTTCCAGAGATGTCTACTAACCATTGACCAGTAACCAGTAACTAGTCCAGCGCGGCAGAAGTTTCCCACCACTGACAAAGGCTTAACAGTAGTTTTCTCTCCCCTTCTCCCCTCTCCCTTCTCCCTGCTTGCAACTGGTGGGTTATTTCTGCCAACCTGCACTAGTAACCAGTAACCAGCAACAATAAACCATGAACCAGTAACCATTAAACATCAAGGATTATGGAATGGGAAGGGATTTTTCAGGACACTGGGAATTTCTGCAATTACTCGTGTTGCGATCGCTAATGGTGTATCATCACCCCTAATCTGGATCTGTAAATCGGCTTGGGCATAGAGATTCCGTCTTTGATTCAGTAGGTTTGACAATGCTAACGCTGGATCGGTAGTTTGGAGTAGGGGACGAGTGGTATCATCTTGTAAGCGCTTAACTAATACATCCACTGGCACATCCAGCCAAATTACCAAACCATTTTGCAAATAACTCCAATTCATCTGACGTATGACAATGCCACCACCCGTAGCTACCACAAGCTTGGTATAAGCCGATACGTCAGACAAGACAAAAGCTTCCCATTCCCGAAACGACTCTTCACCATCATCAGCAAAAATTTCTGGAATCGTTTTTCCCGCCACTTTCTCAATGAGCGAGTCGGTGTCGCAAAAACGGTAGCCTAACTCATTCGCCAGTAACTCTCCTACTGTTGTCTTCCCACAACCCATCATCCCAATCAAAAAAATACTCGTTCCCTTTAAGCCATCTTTTATCAGAGAAACCACCTAATTATCCACCTATCCGCGATTGTACCTAGTATGGTCTCAGAAAATGTAACGAATTAGAAGAGAAAAAGTACAAATTAAAATTAATGTTAATATATTTTAATGTTTTCTGATAATCTGTATTATCCCCTCTCCATAACCGTTATACCGTTTGTATTACTTCACATTTTGCTCCATTCTCAATAAGTCAAATTATTGGCTATGTTACGGGATCGTAAAAAACGATATTTCTCCATATTGGTGGATGGCCTGCGCCGATTAGTCTAGAATTGATAGGATCCCCCTTGTCACTGCGATCGGATATCTTTATACTCCTCTTCAAGATCCGAAATACAATATCCCTGTTTCACCCGCCTCAGAGCCAGAAAAAGTCACAATTGTTAATTGTTACAAAAATATATATTATAAAGATATGTAACAAAAAACCTCAGTAAAAACCGAGTGTGACAGTGGCACAGACAGCTTCTTTCCCGTGAACTTGTGCTAGACTTCAAGATAACTTCATCTAAACTTCATCAAAGCTTTACACAAACTTGACAATCGCTAAAGATAATTCTACAGATGAAGTGATAGATCCCTCGGTGTTGGACATACCCTCCCATGACACATCTCTCTTGAGGCATGTTGGAGCTTGTAACTACCAATTAGGATGACAGGGCAAATGATTAGTATTCGTAATGTTGTTCAACAAGCACTTTCTACCGGATATTTGACATTAGAAGCAGAAGCTCAATTACGGCAAATGCTGACGAAGCAATATGACTTAGAAGATTTCAAAGCTTTTATGAGATTGCAGCAGGCGGCGATGACAGGTATTGTCAAACAAGAATCTCGCGAATTGTTTAAAGCTCAAGTCTGCTCAGTCCATTGATTTGGGAGAGATTGATAGAATTAGGGCTTGCTGTATAAA
>DOIX01000026.1:0-4362 GCA_003511885.1 Cyanobacteria bacterium UBA11153 | reverse complement strand
AAAAGACTTTTTCAGCAAACCCGAATTAGTTAATCAAAGTTACTGGTTATAACCTAAAATGTTTTTTAAATTGCTAATAGCTCGTTTTCTATAGCTATTAGCTAAATTTTTCATTGATTCGACTGTAACAAAATGCCAAATGGGTAATACCAAATCCGCTTTTTAAACCCCCGTTATCATTATGCCATTTTTTTCTCCCCTGCTCCCTTCTCCCTTCTCAAGAGCTTTTTTAGATAAAGGGGGTAATTAACCCGGATTTGGTATAATCGCACAGCGGATACCGAGGTGGGTAAAGTTGTCGGGATAAGAAACCGGGTTTGTTGATACCTTGGCGAGGATTGTTGTTATCCTTTCCCTTTAGTATCTTGGGAATCGTCAAAATTAAAGTCATCATCATCCTCAAATCCCCAATCTTCATCTTCATTCTCTTCCTTATCTTCTTGAGAAGGAGGGGCAGATTTTTGATAAGGAGGGATAATTACTCGATAGTTAGCATCATAAACTTCATCTGCTCTATCCACTCCAGATTTACTGGTTTCCCGGTAACTATAGGAGTAAACTGAGCCAGTTTTTGAACTTTTCGATGGTTGTTGATGTTGCTCGTAATCGCTAGTTTCTCCTTTAGACTTATCATCTCCTTCATCATTAAAATTCCAGTCTTTATCAGCAGGCTTATCCCAATCAGAAGCCGAGTTAGAAGTACGATTAGCTGAATTTGCTTGAGAATAAGAGGTTTTTGGTTTTTCAGTGCTAAAACCCTGACTCCGCCCGCCACGAGATGAAGGCGATACTCGATTAAAACGAGATTCTTGCCAATCGCCACTTTGGATGTAGCTCAAAAATTGTAAGACGAAACTGGTAATAGCACCAGATGCGATTGCGCCACCAATCCATACTCCTAGCGGCAGGGCTGGCATTTCCATCCCTAAAAATACTAAAGGTACAGGTGGGGCAGACAAATTCGATAGGATAAGTAGGGCGAAGATGCCTCCTACCGAAAATATTAAGATAATTCGATTTCCAGGCATAGTTTGTTGTTGTTTTGTAGGGAAAATAGTCTTTTTTTTTTAACGCAAAGGTACGCAAAGATAAGAAGGGGGATTCTCGGGATGTGCTAGGGGGTTAATCAGTGGTATGGATAATTTTTTGATGTTTATATAGCAAGGGATTAGGGGCTAGGGGCTATGGAAGAATAGGGACTAGGGGCTAGGGGTTAGGGGCTAGAGAAGAAAGATTTCTAATCAAGGGTTTGAGGAATTGAAAATGTCTTAACCGCCCTAGCAGTTGCGATAGCAACTGCTATATCGGGATCTACATAAATAAGGTGATGGATGAAGCATTGTATCCTTGATTCGTCAATGGTTTGATTGGCACAATATGTAATTGTCAATTGTCAATTATCAATTACATGTTTAATATCCCTGCCAGCGATTGATGGGGATGCAATCAATGTCTAGTTGATCGAAAGTCCGGGCTATGACAAAATCGACTAAATCCTCAATAGTTTGGGGATTGTGATACCAAGCGGGGATGGCTGGTACAATTCTGACACCTGTTTCTGCTAGAGTAGTGAGATTGCGCAAGTGAATCAAGCTGAAGGGAGTTTCGCGGGGGACAATTACTAGTTTACGCCCTTCTTTAATTTGAACATCGGCTGCTCTTTCTAGCAAATCAGAGCTTAATCCATTAGCGATTTTCGCCACAGTACTCATAGTACAAGGAATAATGACCATTCCCAATGTACGGAAAGAGCCGCTAGCGATAGTTGCCCCCACATCTCCCCAGCGGTGACATCTTAGCTTGCCTGCCTCAGATACTCCCGCTTGTTGTCGCCAGAATTCCTCTTGTCGCTCTAATTCTCCCGGCATTGTCAGATTATTCTCAGCTTGCCAAACCATATAGGCAGATTTTGAGGCAACCAAATCGATAGTATAATCGGCTTCTAGGAGAAACTTAATAGTACGGACAGCATAAATTAAGCCAGAGGCTCCAGTAATGCCTAGAATTATGGGTAAAGTCAGATTTGTTGGTTGAGTTATAGACACGAGATTTGTCGCAAGACAGTGGGAAATAAAGAATCAATTTTCTAGGGGCGGGTGAGAGCCACAAGTGTATAGCCATCAAAAATAACCTTAATTTAAAATCCGCCCGTCCCCAGATTAACACCTCTAGGGGCGGGTGAGAGCCACAAGTGTATAGCCATTAAAAATAAGCTGATAGCAGTTGACAGTTGATAGTTGACAATTGACAGTTATTTTCAGGAAATCTAACCCCTTACCCAGCTTGGGTTAATCATGATGTTATTTCTGTCCTGATATTGAGAAAATTGGTATTAATTCCCCACCCACTCACCTCCAAAAACCACCCACTCACACCCAAAAACCTGTAATTACCTCTATCTGAACAAAAATATCCCAACACGAATCAAATCAATATTCCTCCTCAATCCTAATTAACCTAAGTTGCTAATTATACCAATTTTCTAAATCTCTAATTAATCCCCAAAATTTCCCCAATGGCTTGCATCAAACTCAAATAAAAATTACCTTCCATCTCCCGAAATAACACGAATTGAGTTCCCGGATTACCAAAAAATGGACGTAAAGTCCACGCCAACTGCGTCCCGACAAAACCATAAAGCATCAGCCAAAACCGTAAAATCTTCATTCTGGTTTCATCACCTTCCTCATCATCTTTAGATAGCAAGCGTATTCCTTGGTAAAGAAACTTCACTCCAATAAAACCCGTGATGCTAAATACTGCCACATTTAACAAAACAAAAAACTGATAATTGTTAGTCGAAATGAGAAAAAACAGAGAGATGGGGGCAAAGCTGAAAAGTAACACGCTAATTACCGCAACCGCCGTTATTACCATCGTAAAATACTGCCCAAAAGTTTTCCGCGAGCCGAATATAATGTTAAAAAAGTATAAGGTAGGAAAACAAATGATGAGGGTAATCAAATATAAGGCTGGCAACTTTATTGCCGAAGATAAAGCTTGCTGCCAACTGTGAAAAGAGCCAATAATTCCACCATAAATAGCAAAAAATATTGAACTACAGATGAGAAGTGCTGTCACCTTAATGTTTAGTTTAACACTTTGGTGAATTTCTGCCATAAACGCACTGCGATCGCGCAATAGCTCGATAACTGTGCCAAAGTATCTCGTAGTCTGGGATTGAGGCTGTACCATTTTTTTTTACCTTATCGTTTTGAATCTTATCTAACTGATACTTGTCAAGTGTCAATTGTCAATTACCCAGATTATTATCTATAGCACTACTCACTGGTATAGTTACAGATTAAATGATGAATACTTTATTGCTAGATTCTGAGCTCGACTGTACTGTAATTACCCCAGAGCGTAGTGCTGTAACTGTCAATTTCCAACTGTCAACTGTCAATTGATAGCTACTCAATGAAAACCCAAAATTTCCCCAACAGCCTTGACAATATCCAGATAAAAATTACCCTGCATCTCGCGAAATAGCTCAAACTTAGCACCAGGATTACCAAAAAACGGGCGTAAAGTCCAGGCTAACTGCGTACCCACAAAAGCATAAAGAATTAGCCAAAACCGTAAAATATTCATCCGAGTATCTAATCCCTCAGTATCCTCCGCCGATAACAGCCCCATTCCTTCATAAAGAAACTTGACACCAATAAATCCCGTAATCGCAAAAATAGTAACATTCAAAAGCTTATAAAACTGATAGTTATTAGTGGAAATCAGGAAAAACAAAGTAATCGGTGCAAAACTGAAAAGTAAAACGCTAATTACCGAAACCGCAGTCAGGAGCATAGCAAAATGCTGCCCGAAACTTTTCCGCGAGCCAAATAAGATATTAAAAAAGTATAAGGTGGGAAAACAAATGAGGAGGGTGATTAAGTAAAGTGCTGGTAGCTTGATGGCTGAAGATAAAGCTTGTTCCCAGCCATTGAAGGAACCAATAATCCCGCCGTAAGTAGCAAAAAAGATCGAACTACAGATGAGGAGTGCTGTAATCTTACGATCGAGCTTAACACCTTGGCGGATTTCTGTAAGGAATAAGCTGCGATCGCGCAATAATTCGATTACAGTGCCAAAGTATCTCGTCGCCTGCGATTGACGTTGAACCATTTTTCTGTCCCCTAGAAGCTATCACTGTTTTAGCAAAAACTATTCGTTAACTGTCTAGAAGGATATATCTCTGACTATTTTTACCTTATGCAGTTAGGGGCTAGGGGCTAGGGAAAGACAAAAAAAATGTCCCCCTTGTCCCCCTTGTCTCCCTTGTCTCCCTTGTCTCCCTTGTCTCCCTTGTCTCCCTTGTCTCCCTTGTCTCCCTTGTCCCCCTTGCCCCCCTTGCCCCCCTTTTCG
>DOIX01000168.1 GCA_003511885.1 Cyanobacteria bacterium UBA11153 | reverse complement strand
GGGGGGGTGAAAACTTTGACAAGGGGGGCTGGGGGGGTGAAAACTTTGGCAAAAAACGAGTATCTTTGCCTTCTTGGGATGCTCCCCATCCCATTCCCTTTATTTCCAATTGCCAATTAAGACAAATGGTGCCCAATAATAAGGTTTTTTGAAGCGCTCATCTTGAGCCATTAACCATAATTGAGCGCGACGTAAGGCTTCGGCTTTGCTCACATTGGGATCTTTCAATTCCTCGTAAAATTTAATCATTAAATTGGCTGTGCCTTCATCGTCAACTACCCATAAAGTTGCTAAGGTACTTCTCGCACCTGCCCTGACAGCTACGCCAGCTAATCCGAGGGCAGCTCTTTCATCTCCGGTGGCTGTTTGACAAGCACTGAGTACTAGCAATTCAATGGGATTTTTACCTCCTTCTTCTCTACCGCGCAAGACTTGATTCAGTTGTTCGACATTGAGCCTGTCATCAGATGTGAGAATGAAGGTATCTTCTTGATTAGAACTAAATATACCGTGGGTAGATAAGTGAATAATGGGAAATGGTACGGCATCAATTGCTTCTTGAATTGCTGCCGTCGTAAAGTCCTGATTGAGCATTATTTCACCGGGTACTTCTTTTTGAATTCCTGTTAATTCTCGCTCCACATTATATAGTGCAGGAAACTGTAATGTTGTCGCACCTTGATTCACTTTTAGTTCCCTTTCTTCACTTAATCCCGCCTTGAGTGCGGTAACTTCTCCCCTGACTAGAGGTTTGGAATCTAACAATTGTAATCCGGGAGTGTAGGCGATCGCATATTTTTCCACTAACAACTTTTCATTGCCATCCATCAGCACCGCCATGGGTAGGTTGAGTAGGGGACCATCTAAGACAAATACTAAGGTTTCTACTTCACTAGCTTGGATATCAGCTTCAAAGGGGGCAATTATCCAATTGTATACCTGTTGAGCTAGTTTTTTGTATGTCTCTGTTTGACCTTTGAGGATAATCTCAATTCCGGGACCGTTGCCTCTGGTTGATTTTGGAGTTTCTGTGGGGTTTTGATTGTTTTTGATAACTTTAATTCCGCTATCTTTGAGTTGAGTTTCTCCTGCATTTTTTTCTTGATAATTAGGATTGACTTCAGTTTTAGGTACAATATCAATTCCGGCATCGCTGCCTCTGGTTTCTTCTGGATTTTCTGTGGGGTTTAGTTGAGTTTTTCCGGGATTTTCTTCTTGAGGGTTAGGATTGGTTTCAGGTTCATTAATACTGGAACGATTGATGGGATTGAGGACTTCTGGAGAAATGGCTTGCCGCAGTCCATTAAACACCTCGTTCACATTCACTTCAACTCCAGGATCAATGGTATGATGGCGCAATGGACTACCAGGAAGAGAAACAACTACTTCTAACTTTTTGTCCAAGACAATGGGATAAATTACCGCTGCTTTCTTGTCTATTTCATCAATTTTCACCTGACTAGCATTTAAGCAATTTTCTCGGAAAAAATTGACTAATTCAGCTTGTTGAAGAGATTCAATTACAGTACGCGCCTTCTCCAGATTTTCCGGAGTATTATCTTTGTCTGCTGATTCTAATAACAAATCGACAAACTGACGATAGACAGGTTCAACAGTTTCCCGAAAAGAAAACTGCACGTCTGGATTAACGGTAACTAAATCGCCCCGCAAAGCCCCCAAATTATTGACGGCTGCATCATAAGCCGCAATCGCGCCTTGGGCATTACCGCGATCCTTCATAATCTGCCCTAACTGCCATTGCCAGCGATAGGCAATATCTGTAGCGTCGATAGATTGGGCAATTGCTAATGCTTTTTGGGTATTTTCTTGTGCCTGTTGTAGTTTTTTCTGTCCTTCTGCTGCTTTACCTTCTGCTTGTGCTTTCTTTCCTTCTTCCTGTCTGAGTTGCCCCAATTCACCTAAAGCATAGGATTCGGAACGAGGATCTTTGAGAATTTTTGCTTGTTGGAGTGCGAGAATTAGTTGATTTTCAATATCTTGAGGATTGATATTGGTTAAATTTCGGGAATCTCTGGCAAGTCTCGCCCAATTAATGCGGGCATGAACAGATGATATAGATAGAGGTAATTGGTTAATTTCAGTGCTTATTTCACTTAATAAATTACCTTCTAAATTAATAAAAGGTTCACCCGTCTCTGTCAATATTTCTCCAGCTCCCTTGGCATCGCCTAAGATACTTAATTGATTCAGTTTGGCTTCTACTATCGCCGTGGGATTAGTCGCATTTTCCGCTGCTTTTTGGTAATTATTAATTGCTGCTTTAAAATAATCAGTAGCGGAGCGATTTGTACCCAATTGATTATTGATTTGATTTCCGCCTCTATCTTGAGTAAAATTACCTCGATCCTTAGCAATATTCCCCAACATTAAGTAAGCCGCACTAATATCTGAAGGCGAATTTTGCGATTGCGCGATCGCTAAACTTTGGGTTACTGCCTTTTCTGCCTCATCCAGATTACCAATCAGGCGTTGCGTAATCCCCAAACTCCGGAGTGCGATCCCTTTAAGTAAAGTATCGGGTTTTTCCGCTAAACTCTCATTTAACTGTACCAAAACTTCCAGGGAACGACGATAAAATCCTCCTTTTCGCAACGCCTGAGCTTGATTAATTTTACTTTTAATTACGCCATCTTCATCATTACCTTGTTCGTAAAAATTACCAGCTATAACAAACTTTTCTACCGCAGTTTCCGATTGTCCCTGAGTCAGATAAACTTGTCCTTGTAAATCCAAAGCCGTTGCTTGTCCCAAATTATCTCCCTTTGCCGCAAAAGCCTGACTAGCTTGTTCTAAAATAGTTAAGGCTTCAGTAAACTGTCCGCTTGCATATAATTGTTTGGCTTTTTCAATCAAATTTTCCGGATTACTGACTGGATCTATACTTCTAATTTCCGGAGGACTTTGAGCAACCACAGGCAAAGTTTTAATGAGGAAACTATGGTAAAAGTGAACCACTAATACAGTAAAAACAAACCAAGCAATTGCTTTAAACTTACCCATCCGAGATAAATAGAAATGAACCCAGTTTAAACAAGAAAATCCCTCTCTTTTTAAACCTCTGCGCACCTCTGTGCCAACCGATGCGTACCTCTGCATTAAAAAAATCCACCAAGATACCAGACGCTTACCCGCCCCACTTTTCCTTAAATATCTCAAAAAATGTTTTAACATAAACCCTCTCAATTAAACAAACGATAATTGACAGAAAAATAAAACCCATCCTCTTGCAAAGTATCACCACTAGAATTCACATCTACCAAAGGAATCCCCCAATCAACCCGTGCCGAAAAACGAGATCCTAAATTCAATCGCAAACCCAAACCCGTCGATACTAAAATATTTGGATCCGGATCCGGATCCGGATTACCAGAATTATTCCACACCATACCAGCATCAACAAAAGGTGCAAGCTGTAACAACCCATTGTCCCCAAAATGAAACAGAGGAAACCTCAATTCTCCCGACATTGATAGTCCATTATCAGTAAGAAAAGAACTTTGACGATATCCGCGCAAAGTATCTTGACCGCCTAACCCAAACTGTTCTAACCTTAATAAAGGACTAGTAGCAAGCTGAACATCGCCTCCTAAAATTAAGAGAGTTTCCTTACCCAATAAACGCACCCACTGAGTTTGGCCTCGCCAAGACAAAAAATTACTATCAGGCGCAGAATCATTCGTAGTAGCGCCAAGAATACCCAATCCCAGAGTAAATTGCGATCGCGCCGAGAATACTTCTTTGTTACTGCGATTTATCCATTCCGTGAAAAACCGCAAAGCCGTAACGCTAATTCCCCCATCTTCATCAGCGCCCGGTGATAGTCGGAAAGGAATATTAAAAATAGTCGTATTGCTGGATTGGTGACTTGCCGTAACTCCAATCGTAAATTCCCGATTTAGAGTTTGACGGAGAGGCTGTCGCCAAGTTAATTCATAGTACTGAGAATCTGCATCAATATCAATGCGATCGAAAGGAGGTTCAACTACATTACTAAAACCAAAATTTACCCTCCCACTCAAAGTACCGTTGCGAGGATTAATCGGATAGATATAGCTAGCATCAAAGGTATTACTCCCTTCCGTATGACTGTAACCGAAACTCAAGCGATCCCCATTCCCCAAAAAGTTAGCTTCAGTCATAGTTATTTCCCTCTCCCAAGTACCAATACTCGGCGATCGGTTATTATTGCTAGATAAGTCTATAAAAAAAGTTTTCGCTTCTTCTACCTGGACAGTAAGTACGCTAGCACCGGATCTTGTCCCTGCTGCAAGTTCACCAGAAATATTAGCAATCAGAGGATCTAATTGTAATAATTGCAGTACTTCTATTAATTTAGTCCGATTTAAGGGAACGCCAGCACCCATCGCAATCCTACTGCGGATATATTCTGGATTGAGTTTTTCCGTACCCGTAACATTAATAGATTCCAATCCACCTTCAATTATCTTAATTTTTACTACTCCATCTACTGGTTGAAAAGTTTGAGCTGGAATAATTGCCCCAGAGGTAATGTATCCTCTTTCTTTATATAATTTAGTAATGACAGAACGGACTTCAAATACTTCGGCAAATGATAAAGAGCGATTAAGAAATTTAGCAGTAACTTCGGCTAATTCCGCATCAGTAATAACAGTATTATCTTCAAAATCAAACTCTTTAACAGTAATAGTTTCCGGAATTTCACCCGGCATTGGTTCCGGTGTAGGGGGAATTGGAGTGGGGATTAATTCCTCTGAGGGAGGTGCAGGGGTGGGAATTTGCGGTTGTGACAGATTCTCGATAGGGCGTTGCGGCGATGGGTCCAGGGTTGGGGGAATTGTGATGGGAATTTGGGCAAACCTCTCCCCCAACCCCTCTCCTGCAAGGAGAGGGGAGCTTGACTCCCCCCTTCCCTGGTAGGGAAGGCGGGTTAGG
>DOIX01000133.1:3641-21317 GCA_003511885.1 Cyanobacteria bacterium UBA11153 | reverse complement strand
CCCACAATTAGTAAACGTTTATTACCGATTTGATTAGCAACAGGGGCGAGTAAAATTTGACTTAAAGGAATGCCTGTTTCTAGTTTAGCTCCACTAGAAGTGAGAGATTCTCGGAAAGTTTGAGCAGCAGTTTCAATGTCACTTTGTTTGGGTAATTCATAGCTATCAATACTATTTTTAGTCACAGCCCAGAGATAACTCCGGTCTTTACCTAGGGAATATTCTAGGAGAATGGTATCGTCATCAAGTACCTGTTGTTGAATTTGTTCCAGGTTTAGGGGTTGGGGATATTTCAGGTTAGCGTAGCGGGGACTGGTGATGCGAATTTGGGCTTTGAGTTGGTCGAGTTGACTGAGAGTATTATCTATTTTTTGTTTAATTTGAGTTAGTTCTGTTTCCGAATATTGACCGCTGGTGAGTTCGTATCGACTATGCTCTAAGTCATTGAGTTTTTGTTGTAAATTCCGTTCTTTTGCTAATAGTTGGGGGTCAACTCCTTGACGAAGGTTAGCGTTAGCTTCGGTGAGGAGTTCGAGGAGACTTCTGGCGCGGGCACGTTCGCTAATATGGAGTGCTTGAGCATTGTATCCTTGAGTAGGATTTTGTTGATGGAGTTCCATCAGAAGATCTATGTAAAATTGATAGTAATCTTGGTTTTGGGCAAAGTAAGATTGCCGCAATTCTTGAGAACCAATTTTGGTGCGGAGGTCTTCGATAACTTTAATAGCAGATTCAATGTCAGTCAGGGCTGCGGTGAGATTGCCTTGACTGCGTTTAACGTGGGCAAAATTAGAGAGAATTCTAGCTTCCACATCTCTCTCCCCCACAGCCTGTGATAGGGGTAAAGCTTGGTTTAAATAGTTTAAGGCTTGCTGCTTTTCTCCCAGTGATTCGTACACACCGCCAATATTGTTAAGAGTGCTGGCTTCCGACCCTCTATCCCCCACCGCCCGTATAAGGGGTAAAGCTTGGTTATAGTTGTCTAAGGCTTGCTGCTTTTCTCCCAGTAAGTAGTACACAACGCCAATACCAGTGAGAATTTTCGCTTCCATCTCTCTATCCCCCACAGCCCGTGATAAGGGTAAGGCTTGTTTCAAATAGTCTAGGGCTTGCTGCTTTTCCCCCATAGAGCCATATACAAGGGCAATATTGTTGAGAATTCTGGCTTCCACCCCTTTATCCCCCACAGCCCTTATTAGGGGTAAAGCTTGATTGTAGTAGTCTAATGCTTGCTGCTTTTCTCCCAGTGAGTCATATACAAGGCCAATACCAGTGAGAGTTGAGGCTTCCCCCCTTCTATCCCCCACAGCCCGTATTAGGGGTAAAGTTTGGTTGTAGTAATCTAATGCCTTCTGTTTTTCTCCCAAGGAGTCGTACACAACGCCAATATTATTTAGGGTAGCGGCTTCCCCATATCTATCTCCCAGCGCCCGTGATAGGGGTAAAGCTTGATTGTAGTATTCCAAGGCTTTCTGCTTTTCTCCCAATGAGTCGTAGACACTACCAATATTGTTGAGAGTTGTGGCTTCTCTCTCTCTATCCCCCACTGCTCGTATTAGTGGCAAGGCTTGGTTGTAGTATTCCAAGGCTTTCTGCTTTTCTCCCAAATCTTCGTGGACGCGACCAAGGAGAAGGAGAGATAATGCTTCCGATCCTTTATCACCCGCTTGACGATAGAGTATGACGGCTTGTTCAAATTTAGAAATTGCCTGTCGCAGAGATTCTGCTGTGGCTTGTTGCACTAGTTGAAATCCTTCCTGCAAAACTTGTTCAGCCGCATCAGTATTAGTTGACTGTTGGGCTATCCTGACATCTATCTGCTGAGGAATAGTAGCAAAAGATGGGATAGAAAGAAGTAGGGAAGTTATTCCTGACAGTGAAATGAGTGGCAGTTGAGATTTTGCTAATGCAGCCCGTAATGATTCTACTGTTCCTTGCTGAAATAGTTGGAAGCCTTCTTGTAACAGTCTATCTGCTTCTGAGTTGCTGCTATTTTGGACGATGATGGTGTTTTGATGGGGTAAGAAACTGGATTTGTTGAGTTCAATGGGTTGGGGATGAGATATGGTGAAAAGAAACCGGGTTGCTAAGGGTTTGGGGGTGGCGATTACGGATTCCGATAGCCATGCCACACTGATAATTCCTGATAGTGAAACGCTTTTGAGGAAAGTGAAAATTAGTTTGTGGTGATTTGTTTTTGGTTTCATTTTTTGACTCCTTATCCCGATGGGGATTAACATCATAATAACGTAAGTTGCTAGTTACAAATATTGACGGTTAGATCCCCCCTAGCCCCCCTTAATAAGGGGGGAACTAGATTGAAAGTACCCCTTTTTAAGGGGGATTTAGGGGGATCGAAAAGAGCTAAACTCATAACTTGCACGCCTTGTCCAGAAAACCCGCCGGAGAATTAATTCTCCGGCTCATAGCTCAAGTCCATTAAAATGGACTGAAATTATTATACCAGTCAGTTTTAACTGACTTGAGCTATGAGGCAGTGGTTTGAACCACTGCCGGGTTATCGCTAATAGAACAAGTTATCAGTTAAAACGGACTAAAATATCGAAAAGATCCGATCTTATAACTAGCAATTTGGGTTAAATATGCCATAAATACCTTGGTAATTGCTACAGCGTAAGATGTAAGCTGTAACCAAGGTTTCTCCAGGAGGGTGTGCGGCTCGCGCGATCGCGTTTAGATTGTCAGGAAATTGCGATCGCGCCTGGGTGTGCGACTGGATGCGTTTGATAAATATACGTCGATTATTTCGACACACAGAAACTATACCTATAGAGATAAACATATACCCTGTTGATTATCCACAGGACTTTTCCGCTCTATCATCAAGATAACTTCTCGGTCTAGCCTTTTGAGAAAAATTATTAATTTTTCCGTACTAAAACGGTTAAACTGGCAGTTCATCAGCCAAGAAACTTCAGATTCACTAACTCCCAATAGCTCGGAAATTTCCTTTTGTTTTAGTTGTCGCTCTTGCAAGATTTTCCAAACTTCAAAACCGATTTTTCCTCTGGCATAAAGTTCCTCAGCGTCAGGCAATCCGAGATCGGCGAAAACGTTACCACTTCCTTCATAAAATTCTGTCTGTTGTGCCATTCTCTCTTTTCCATTTCTACTGCTTCTCTTGCCATAATCGATTCTCATCATAATCTACCCAGAAAAACCTAAAACCGAAAGCATTGAGAAAAGCCAAAGCTTACCCGTCAATGCTATACTGGAAGTAAATCTCAGTCAAATGCTCCCCATCAAATCATGCAAGCTACACAACAACGATACTACTCTCCAGAGGAATATCTAACACTGGAGGAGACTACTGACTATAAAAGCGAATACATTGACGGTGAAATTATTCCCATGGCAGGTGGCTCTACTAATCATAATCAAATAGCACTCAACTTCAGTACTGAACTTAATTTTGCCTTCAAAAAACTCGACTATCGAGTATTTATGAGTGATGTACGGTTGTGGATACCCAAGCGGCGCATCTATACTTATCCTGATGTGATGTTAGTGGCTGGAAAGCCGGAGTATTATAATAATCGGACAGATACGATTACGAATCCCCAATTAATTATCGAGGTTTTATCACCATCAACAAAGGGATACGATAAGAGCAACAAGTTTAAAGGATACCGCACGATTCCCACATTTCAGGAATATTTATTAATCGATCAAAATCAGATATATATTGAACATTATCATAAGACGGATGATAATCGATGGTCTTTTAGGGATTATGATGAATCTGATGTTGCTATAGGGCTTGCTTCCGTGTCATTTGAAATTTCTGTATCAGATATCTATAATAAGGTGAATTTTGAGCAGGTAGATGGGGAAACTTCATCTGATGTGAGAGAGATTTAAACCGAAGTTACGCCCTAAATAGACCTCTTGCAAAAGTCGAATCGACCCCCCTTAATCCCCCCTTATCAAGGAGTGAATTCCTTAAAATCTTGCTCTCTCCCCTTGCTAAGGGGAGGGGAGGGGTGTTCAGGATTTATGCAAGATGTCTAATCAGTAAAATTACCCTCCTAACACAGAATTTTTCCCCAACCATTGGGCTAAAGATTCTTGAGTTTCTCTGTCAATTGCCAATCTTTCCATCATTTCCACGACCTCCATTTCGGGAACATTTATGAAATATCTGTTTAATCCCAGAAAAACATACATAACCATGAAAGCTGTTCGTTTATTACCATCAATAAATGGATGGTTTTTCGCTAAACCATAACCATAAGCAGCAGCCAATTGAAATAAATCAGGTTCGCTGTAAGCAAGCAAATGTCTTGGTCTAGCTAAACTCGCAGCTAGGAGATTTTCATCTCTTACTCCTAAACTGCCACCATGCTGCCGAATTTGATCCTGATGGATGACTCGCACAATTTCTTCAGAAATCCATAACGGTTCATTCACTAGGCTAATTCCCTTAACGCATTTTTATACTTTTCACTCCCTTGTTGATAAATTTCCATTGCTTTGTCAAATTCAGACTCCTCAATAGTTGAAGAATTCTCCTGGTAAGTCTTCTTTGCCTTTTCTGTAAGATAATGTAAAAAGCTTAAGGCTTCTTCTAAAAATTCATCAGGTAATTCTCTGGCTAAGGTAACTACTTTTTGACGTATTTCTTGATTCATAGTTGTTGCTCACCTCTCCTATCCCCTTAAAACTTATCCGAAAAATCCGTTACGCTGTAAACTTAGGTGTGAAAAAGCGTTAGACCCTGATCTTATACCAGACTGTAAGTATGTTGAAAGTCAATATCATTCCTCTGTCAGTTGTAGCAATTGCAGCCTTATCCGCAATCCCTCTACAACCTGCCGCCGCCGATGAGTTTAGTCAAAATGGCTTCATCATGCCCAGCAAAAATATTTACTGTGTTGTCTATGATGAGTATCTGCGGTGTGAAATTCAAAGCCAACTGAAACCCATGCCACCTCAACCTGCTTCCTGCAATCTAGACTGGGGCAATGGTTTTGTTTTAACTAAGAATGGCAACACTGAGGTACTCTGTGCTGGAGATACCATTTATTCTCCTAACTTTCCGGTTTTGCAATATGGCAAGTTATGGACAAAAGCAGGATTTGTCTGCGAATCTAGTACTAATGGGCTAACCTGTATCAATTCTCAAGGCAATGGCTTCTTCCTAAGCCGAGAAGAATGGCACATTTTATAACTGATCTTAAGCTTATGAGCAAAATCTGGCGTTGCTGAATCAAGGTATGAAAGTAAAAACTAAATAATCTAAAATATTCGTTATTTAGTAATTTAGCGCCAATTTAGCGCCGACTAAGAAATAAAAATTATACCCTAAATCAGCAACGCCAAAAATTTGTTTACCCCATCAAACGCAAACCCATTCCCACTGTCACCGCTTTTTCAATCTTTGCCTCTGTTACTATCCCATCGCGAGATAAAACTCTTACCTGTCCTATTCCCTTAACCGCTGTAAATAATGTCCCTGGATTCACCTTACGCAAATCAACTCCCCCTAACCACAATTTAACATTATCTCCCTTTATTTCAATTACCACTGCCTCTGCCGCAGAATTGGGACGATTAATAAAATAGGGTTTTCCTCGTTCATATCCACTTCCCACTTTTACCTCATAAAGGGGTGTTTGACGATATATTCTGGGAATTTCTGGTAGAATCTTCTGGAAAATACTAGCTATATTCCCATCTGACTGCCAGAGATAATGAGTTAGTAAATAAGTAAATAAACCACATTTAAAACTATTAATCGTCTCTTCTCGTGCTAATTGATTAGGAGAAGTTGCGGCTAAAACTACACCCTTAGCCACTCCTTTACGATAACCCTCAATAAATTCCTCTGGCGATAGATTTAACCGAGATAACCACTCTACCTGATAACTTCTTTCCACATCAGAAACCAAAATTTTCTTACCACCATCACGAGAACGAACTTTGACATCTCTGGTTGCACCCCCAGAAAAACAACTATCTAATATAGCAGTAACATTTTCCGTTTTTAGGGCAGACATTAACAAGAATAAAGTATGCCCCGTAATATCTGTTACTTCCCCACCCACATTAGGATAATCATTGGGTAAATTACCATCCACTGGGACAAAAGTTCCTGCCAATCCTTCAGATTTACCTGGCTCAACTACAATGGGATGAGGATCTAAAATTTGAGAACCATGTCCGGAATAGTGATAAACTACCACGTCTCCGGGTTTTGCCTGTTTAATTAAATGTTCTTCAAAAGCTGTTAAAATTCCTCCCCTTGTCGCTTTCTCATCTGACAAAATGTAAATGTCTTTGGGATTAAAGCCAAAACGATGAATTAACAAATATTGTTGTAAATCTAAATCATTGATACATCCTTCTAGAGGTTGCTTAACATAGCTATTAATCCCCACCAATAAAGCCAGTTTGCGAGGCGTACTTTGGGCAAGTACTTTACCATAACGTTGGGCTGATTGGAGAAAAGATACTTGGTTTAATCCAATTGCGGCTAAGGCTGAACCAACAAATTGCAGGAAATGACGACGAGTAGTGGGTGTCATAGTTAGCTCAGTTGAATATTTGGGGTGATTATTAGAGCCTATTTGTCAATATGTTAACATTCCAGAGCTGCGATCGCAACGCCTCCAATCCCTTAAAAGTTGAGGTTTATTAACTGTCAACTGTCAACTGTCAACTGATATATATCCATGTTCCAGTAAGAAATCAGGTGAAATATCATTTAATTTATCTCGATTTGGTATTTGAAGATTGAGTAATTTTTCAACGTATTTACCCAAAATATCGGTTTCTAAGTTTACCCAAGTGCCAATTTGTAAATAACTAAGATTAGTTTGGGCATGGCTGTGGGGAATCACTGCGACTTTAAACCAAGTCCCTTCGCGATCGCAATCTGCAATAGTTAGACTAACTCCATTCACGGCTATACTGCCTTTGGAGACGATATAACGACCAATATGCCTTTCCCACAAATCCTTCAGGGAAGTTGGTGCGACAAAGTACATTTCCCAAGAGTTAGTGGTTTGGATTGATTCCTGCAAGCAACCAATGGCATCAATGTGACCTGTGACAAAATGTCCACCTAACTTGCTCCCAACTCGGAGGGAAGTCTCCAAATTGACATAAGCAGCAGCCTGTTGTGGATTGCCGAGAGTGGTGCGGCTCCGGGTTTCATCAGAAGCCGTTGCCACAAACCCTTGATGGAGAATCTCCTCCACTGTCAGACAAACGCCATCAACAGCTACGCTGTCGCCAATAGCCAAGTCTGACAGGATAACTTCGCAATCTGCCCTTGGCAGCAGCGCTTCGCGATCCCGAGCATGACATAATATCTCATAGCGATCGCCTCCTCGTGGTTTAATTGTCCCTAATGCTTGAATTAATCCGGTAAACACGTTGATAGTTGATAGTTGACAGTTGATAGTTGCTCAGATTACCCTTCTGACAATGGACAATTGTCCACTGTCCACTGTCCACTGTCCATTGTCCACTGTCCACTGTCCACTGTCAATTGTCCATTGTCCACTGTTTCAGTTGATTAATTAAATGGTCAAAATATGGAATTATCAACTCCTGTTCGTTGGGATTAAAAAACTGTAAGCTGGAGATTTTCAAATTTTCCAATCCGCAGATCATCGCTCCTAGAGGTACGCGCAATTCTTGATAGAGTAGCCGCATATTTGCCATACCTTCGGAACTAGTAAATTCCTGGCTGTTTCCCGCAATTCCGAATGTAATGCAGCGCAGAAAATGCCAGAAATCTCGCCAGCAAGCTTCAGCACGTTCAGGGGGGTAAAGCTCCCCGTCAGTTTCAGTTATATTAGGATAAGTTGCCAATACTTGTTCTCGCGCTTGCTGAACAATTAAAGCAGCATTTTCTCGCAATAATTTGGCTCTTTCTACAGAAGATGATGTCTGAGGAGAGAGGGTTTTAATCTCTTCTAAGTCATCATCTGTCAGGTAGCGCCCCTCATCATCTGCTTTCTGAAAAATTGAAATTACTCCCTCAGAATGTAAGCCTTTCCAAGTGGAAAAGCTGACAATTCTCGATTTTATAATTAACTGTTTGACGGATTCGGTAATCATCTTTGTTTTTACTTTTTACTTTTTACTTTCAGTACTTCAGCCGACATTAAGGTATAGCCAGGGACTAGGGGCTATTGGCTCAAGCAGAAAGCTTTTCAATCAATGGTTTAAGGAATTGAGAATGTCTTAACCGCCCTGGCGGTTGCCATAACTTTCCAAATCAAAAAGGAAGCCATGAATGTACTCTTCTGTCCACTCTTCCCCATACAACCGCGTAAACATACCCCGTGCTGGATCTTTAGTCGCCCTATAGTCAATGTAGCGCAGTTGTGCCTTTGCGATCGCTTCTAAGTCTTGCTCATCCGTAACAGGTTGAGCTTCTGCCACAAAATCTAAATAAGCTTTCAGATAATCCTTAAATGCCTCAAATACCCGCGTCTGAAGCAATGAAGTTTCCTTCGGGCGACTCCACAAAAAAGCAGGGGAAAAGAAAAGTTTCGCTTCTTCAGGGAAATCACCACCCCAAGGCAGATCATGCTGATAGTGTTGAAAGATAGGCAAAATCGGGTCACTATATTTCTTCTGATAAGCAGCATTGTGAAATAGAGGCTGCATATCCAACGCAATCAAGTGTCCCCCCGGTAAAGTCACTAAATCTGCCCCAAAAAAAGGCAAATCATAGTTTAACTGAGGAAAAATAACGAAGTTTAGCACCTGTAGGGAACTTCCACCTTCAACATGTGCGGCACGAATTTGCCTCAATTTTTGTGATTTAAAGGCATGACTAGTAGTGACAACAGTTTGTTGGCGCTTTCCTTGCCCTGTGATACCTTCTTTTCTCTCAAATCCTTCAGGAATAGGATAGGGAGCGAGAGGCAGTCGGTTTTTTAATAAAGTCAGAGCATAGTCTAAAAAGGGCTGGTAGAGCGACATTTGATTGGATAACAGAAAATTGACATTTCCCTAGAATATAGCTTAATACCCAGGGCTTGCTGTGTAAGTGATTAACCTTAACGGCAATTAGATAAGAGCGCTTTAGTAGTTATGGAAAAGTACCACGAATCAGAGTTATACCCCTGAAAACTCATACACTTTTTCACTTAAACTGGAAAATTGCGCCACACCAAAAAACCCACCCTCACGATCCTACTTTTTCAGCAAACCCTACTTAATCAATAGCAGGGACAACCACAGGCACTGCATCTTCAAACAAAAACTCATGGAGGAATTTTTCTGACCACTCATGTCCAAAATAACTGCTAAATAATCCAGAAGCCGGATCTCTTTCTACACTATATTGATCGTAATCTTTCTGAGCTTTAATAATTCTTTCTCTTGCTTCTGGGTGTGTTAAAGGCTCGGCTTTTTCTAACAGTTGCCAATATAATTCAATATATTCTTGATAAGCTGGAAATAGTCTATTTACCACCGTTTCTGCATCAGTTTTGGCAAAAAGTAGGTAAGGAGAAAAATACTGATTCGCATCATAAAACTTCATCGGCAAATCTTGAGCCAACTCGTTATACTTATCTCTAAGTGTCCGCATTGGTTCAATATATTTTTCTAAATATTCTGGATCTCTAAATAATGGTTGAAAATCTAAAACCACTAGAATTTTCTTTTTGCCAAAAGCCAAAAAGTCTATACCAAGTAAAGGTAAATCATAGTCATAGCTTGGATAAATGACACTATTAAAAATTTGCGCCATTGCTCCAGCATTAATGTAAGTGTAACGGATCTTTCTCAGTTGAGGACACTCATAGCACCAACTTTCGATCATCGCGGGATGTTTGCCTCGCTGACTGACTTGAAATTCCAATTCCTGCGGAATCGCACGACTGCGTAGCTGGAAACGACGGAATAGCTCTTGTTCTAGGTAATGGAGAAAAGGCTGAAACATAGACGTGTCGGAAGATATGGGGTGAGGTTTTTGCGATTTTAAAGGAAAGGACTGGCAGCCGTCTCCTTTCTCATAAACAACGTAATAATTTGTAACATTTGTCTGGTTCTGTCACGATCCGGTTCAGGTATCTGCCACCAGACAATGGTCTGAATCCTCAGCAATAGACCTCTCGATAAATTAGGTTTTTTTCTAGACAGGGTAAGGATTTGAGGAATTGAGAATGTCCTAACTGTCCTGGCGGTTGCTATAGATGGTTTGCGCAAGTCCTCTCTCAGTAAGATCCTGTCCGGCACATCACCCGCAATTAAAACTCTCCACCTCCCAGTGTCTCTGCATTAAGAAATGTAACTTTCTTTTTCATACATGGGACAGAGGCAACACTTCTTTCCTATATTCATCTGCGAGAGATTGGTTGAGTCCGCGATTGGACTTTGACCAACCCGATCAAAAGCAACTTGTATCCAATAACTTACTAAGGAGAGCTAAATGCTTGACGCTTTTTCAAGAGCAGTAGTCACTGCAGACAGCAAAACCGCCCCCATCGGTGGTGCCGAATTAGCAGCGCTACGGGACTTCATCGCCCAAGGTAACCGTCGTCTTGATGCCGTTAACGCTATTGCTAGCAACGCTAGCTGCATGGTGTCTGACGCTGTTGCTGGTATGATCTGCGAAAATACTGGCTTAGTCCAAGCTGGCGGTAACTGCTACCCCAACCGTCGCATGGCTGCTTGCTTGCGTGATGCTGAAATCGTTCTGCGTTATGTGACATATGCACTGCTAGCTGGAGATGCGTCTGTTCTCGAAGATCGCTGCTTGAATGGTCTTAAAGAAACCTATACCGCTTTAGGCGTTCCCCTTCAATCCACTGCTCGTGCTGTCAGCATCATGAAGGCTCAAGCTGCTGCACACATTCAAGATACTCCCAGTGAAGCTCGTGCTGGTGCAAAACTCCGTAAAATGGGAACCCCTGTTGTTGAAGATCGTTGCTCTAGCTTAGTGGCTGAAGCCAGTGGCTATTTCGATCGCGTGATTGCAGCTCTCAGCTAACTGATACTGGTTTGATCGTCGGTTTTTTGGCGATCCAGCTCTTGGCTTTGTCTGTGCCAATACAGGTTAGCCATGCCATCCGAATCTAAGGTCCAATCAAGTTAAATCTAAGAAATAGTAAAGACATGAAATCAGTTGTTACCACCGTTATTGCTGCTGCTGATGCTGCTGGACGTTTTCCCAGCACCTCCGATCTAGAGTCCGTACAAGGTTCAATCCAACGCGCTGCTGCTCGTTTAGAAGCTGCTGAAAAGCTCGCTGGCAACTTGGACAATGTTGCTAAAGAAGCTTATGATGCCTGCATCAAGAAGTATCCTTACCTGAACAATGCAGGTGAAGCCAACTCTACTCCTACCTTTCAGGAAAAGTGCCTGCGCGACATCAAGCACTACCTGCGCTTGATCAACTACAGCTTAGTAGTCGGCGGTACAGGTCCAATCGACGAGTGGGGAATTGCTGGTCAACGTGAAGTCTATCGCGCTCTCGGACTACCTACCGCTCCCTACGTTGAAGCCCTAAGCTTCGCTCGCAATCGTGGTTGCGCTCCACGGGATATGTCTGCTCAAGCTTTAACTGAGTACAATGCTCTCCTTGACTACACCATTAACTCTCTGTCCTAGTGATATGGATTGACCCGATCCGAGTTAAACTAGTTTGAATACTGAGGGACTATCAATTCGTTGCTTGCCTGTTGAGGGTAAGCTAGGGATTGAGAGTCCCTTAGTTATGGAAAATGGATACAGCTAGGAACCAGGGGCTAGAGGCTAGGGGCTAGGGACTAGAGGCTAGGGACTAGAGGATTGGGAAGAAAGCTGTAAAATCAAGGGGTTGAGGAATTGAGAATGTCTTAACCTCCCTAGTGGTTGCTGTACCATCCGTGGGAAGGCTTCTCGAAGACTCGCCCGCCTTCACGATCGCCAAGCGCTATAAAATTGCAACTGGACTTTCTCGAAAAAATATGGAACAAGACTCTTTATTTGAACAATTGAAACACCCCAATCCTCATTTGCGCGATCGGGCGATGTGGGAATTGGTGGAAACCTGCGATGAAACGACGATTCCTCGTTTGATGGCAGTGTTGGATGAGGAGGATACTACCTATCGGCGAGCAGCGGTGAAAGCTCTAGGAGCGATTGGTGTGGATACTGTTCCTTCCCTAGTCCAGTCTTTGCTCAATAGCGATAATGTCACGGTGAAGGGCAGTTGTGCCAAGGCTCTAGCACAGGTAGCTGTCAACTATCCGGAAGTTACTTTTCCCTCTGAGGGGATTGAAGGATTGAAAACCGCACTTAATGACCCCAATCCTGTGGTTCATATTGCTTCGGCTATGGCTTTAGGAGAGATTGGCGTGCCAGGATTGGATAGCCTGCTGGAAGTTTTGGAGGTAACGGATAATTTGGGGTTAGCAGTGGCGATTATTAATGCAATTGGTGCTATTGATAGCGATCGCTCTCGAGAAGTGTTAAGCAAATCGGCGAATGATGAAACGGCTGATACTTATGTACGGGAGATGGCTGCGAGTGCTTTATCTCGCTTGGATCTGCTGAAATACAAGCTTAGTCCGAGTTGAAAGATCGAGAAAATTGCCAGCCAGTTTTTGCGATCGTCGGCCTTGTTCAAACCAGGCATAGGGAGGGACTAGGGGCTAGGGGCACTCTTGCTAGGGAAGAAAGTCGGAAAATCTAATGGTTTGCTGGAATTGAGAACGTCTTAACCGCCCATAGGGTTGCTATAGCACCCAATACTATGCTCTTCTTTTCAAGAGCGAAGATATGATTAAGTCTATCACTTTCTCAAGTTATAGCAACCGCCATATCGGTATCTACAGAAATAACATCATAAAGAGAGCCTTGAACCATTGCTTGATATGGGGTTTGATCTTCATCAAATAACTGTCAACTATCAACTGTCAACTGCTATATCTTATGGATATTACCCAATTTGTTGAGCTTTCTCTGGGACGCTGGAATTCCCAGCGCAGCGCCCACCACCTCGCTTTTCGCCACTTTGAACAAGTCACCTCAACGATTGATATTATCCCTCTGGCTGTAGAAGATTCAGAGGTGATTAACCTGTGTAAATCCTATAATATTGACCCGCATGAGGCAGCCCATCCCTTTCGCATGAGTTGGGAAGGAGATTCCGATTGGGATGAAGCAGAAACTTTTCAGGGAACGACGATTTTAGTGCCAATTCCTAACCCAGATAACCTGTCAGCGGGGAGATTGTTGCGAGATCGCGGCTATGCAGAAACAATTCCTTCTATTGGCAAGTATCAGATTCAGGAAGATGGCACTTTTGTCCTCTTAACTGAATATGAAAGGGCGGCGGCTGAAGAAAGAATTTGGTTCGTCAACCCCAATTTTCGCATGCGAGTTTCCCTGATTAAAACCAGTGAAGGCTCTGGGGTGGTAACGGCTTCTTTTTCTTCAGAAATTCGATCGAGAGCGAATTAAGGATTTAAGGATGATTGACAGGAATTTAGTCTTAACTTTAGCTCGCTGGATTGCGGGTGATTTTAGCAATCAAAAACAAGCGTTTGCCGATGGGCGGAATTACGCTCATATCCGCCTTTTTTTTCGCCCATTACCTTGGGATTTTTTCTCAGGAATTGGTTTTTATTCCGAGCAAGTCTATAATCACGATCTCTGGACTCCCTATCGCCAAGGTGTCCATCGCTTTGTTGAACAAGAAGGACAAGTTTATGTTGAAAATTATGGACTAAAAGACCGGATCCGTTATGCTGGGGCTGGACGGGAATTGGATATTTTAAAAACCATTACTCTTAACTGTATTGAACGCCGCTATAACTGTTCAATGGTGTTTCAATGGGAGGGGAATCTATTTCGAGGGAGAGTTGAAGGGAATAGTTGTTTGATTGAAAAGTATGGCAAACAAACTTATCTTGTCAGTGATGTCGAATTGACAGAAACAACTTTTGTGACTTTAGATCGGGGCATAGATGTTACCACCCAACAGCAGGTATGGGGATCGACAGTCGGTCCCTTGAGATTTGAAAAACGTTCCTGTTATGCTTCAGAAGTACCTTTGATGCCCCCTCTAGAATAAATCTGACAGATCGACAACTATCAACTGTCAACTGTCAACTGTCAACTGTCAACTGTCAACTGTCAACTGTCAACTGTCAACTGTCATCGGATTGCCTTTCTAATTGAGTAATTGCCAATTTTATCACCGGCTTAATTCCTCCTTCCGTTTCCTTTTCTAAAGCTGCTTTTAAAGGTTCCAAAGCACTACCATCCTTAATTTTCATCAAAGATAAAGCGACTGCCTTACGGGTTTCCCCTTCAGGGTGAGCTAGCAACTCAATCAAACGGGAAGCTGCTGGTTTATAAGCCAAATTTCCTAATACTGCTGCGGCTTCAATTCGTACCGTTTCTGATAAATCATTGAGAGCATTCATCAGTACCTCAAAGGCTTGAGGTTCCCCGCTATCCTGAGCAATTTTTGCGATCGCACCCACTACTGCTGCCCTCACCGCATCCACATCAGAGGCAATCTCTCGATACAGATACTCCTTAGCCTCACTGCCAATAAAAGACAAAGCCCAGGCAGCATGACCTTTAGTACTTTCGGGCTGATGGGATGAAGCGATAATCTCTAATAAGACGGGGACAGATGCCTCCCCAATTCGAGCCAGTGCCCCCACCGCCGAACCTTTAACTACCGTATCCTCATCCTCCAATAGGGCATGAACCAGAGGCTCTACCGTTGTCGGATCCGCAATCAGGGTGAGAGTTTTGGCACTGGCTCGACGTACCACCGGATTATCGTGGTGGAGGAGAGCTTCTACCAAGAAAGGAATAGCAGGTACGCCAATTTTCCCCAGCGTATCAGCAAAACCTAAGCGAACCATTCCCCGGGAATCCCCCAGACACTCCACCATCATTTTAAGCCTTTCGCGATCGCCCCCATCAAACCTTTGTTCGGCAACTTCTTGTCTCGCTGCTGCCAGAAAGTCATCGACTTCAGGGGGTGACATTGGCAAAACGTTAATCTGATTACTCATGGATAATTCCGATCTAGCAGGGAAAATAGGAAAAAGCGCAAAGATTGATGGAGTAGGGAAGCTATTTTCAGCCTTTCCTCCATCAGGTATCCTGAAAAAGTTGGATGATGGAGATAGGCAACAGGGAACCGGGAATAGTTTTAGCGATCGGCGAGCGTTGCCAAAGTTTAAGATTACGGTACGGTAACTGATTAGTTCCAGCAGTATTATCTGGTTATTCCTGCCCTCTAATTCCAGTTTAATACCCTTGAAAGCTTTAATAGATCGAGATTTGATCTTTTTTCCTTCAGCCATCAATAGCCCATTTGCTTAATTACTAGTCAGGGCAGCGTGTTGGGTGCGTAGGTTCTCCAGGGTAGCATCAATTTGGGCCAGTTCCGGCTCCAAGCGTGCCATCATTTTCGATTTGGGGAGCTTGGCTTTTTGGGCGACAGTAGTCATTTCATCAATCAGGCGTTGTCGATATTGCTCAAATTCCAGAATGACTTCAGCAATGTCTTGAGGGGTTACTGCCTCTCTATCAAGAGAGGAATCCTGGGTTTCGCTTGCCTTTGTTTCTAAATTTTCAGCCATCTCTGTTATTTCCGTCTTGGGGGTAGTTGCGGTTGCTCTCAGACAATGGTTTAATTTTCTCATATCTAGCCCCCACTATCGTATAAAATTGTAAGCGATTGTCAAGAAGCATAACCGATTGGTGAGATGGATAAACGTTTTTTCAACATGTTTGGCTTGACCGAAGACCAAGCGATCGCACTCCTCAAGACCCCAACGGAACAGCTTGCCGCTCCGACGGAACACTACGTTGCCGTTTCTCACCTGATTAATTTTCCCACAGAACGGTCGATCAATGCCTTAATTGAAGTAGTCCAAAATCCTGGTTCGGATCTGTACGATCGCATTACGCGGCGCAAAGCACTGGAAAGTTTGGGGCGCTTGCAGGTGAAGGATGCTTTGCCCTTGATTGGCTCCTGTCTGGGAGATGAAGATTGTTACACAGTCGAAAATGCCGTCTGGGCAATTGGCGAAATTGGCACTGACGATCCAGATATTTTAGAAGAAATTGCCCAATTATTAGATAAGCCTAATCAGAGTTACCGAACGATTATTCAAACTCTGGCTAAATTAAACTATCAACCAGCCGCAGGGCGGATTAAAAAGTTTTTATCAGCAGATGACCCATCGATCAAGAGTGCTGCGCTCTCTAATCTTTGTCGCTTGACGGGGGACTACAGCCAAATTTCCGAAGTAGTCGCCTTTCTCCAGCATCAGAACGTTAATGCACGGCGAGGTTCCATCCAAGACTTAATCGATGCTAACTATTATGATGCCATTCCTCAAATTTCTCGCTGTCCTGTTTCCATTGTCTTTCGCCTGCGAGGAATCCGCCTATTGGCTGATGCTGGTTTGGCGGAGGGTAAAGTCAGTTTTGCTTCAGTCGAACCCTATTTAGATCGGGTAATTCGAGATCGTCCCGACGATTTGGATCTCGTCCATGAATACGACCAAAAACCGACTTTGGATTTTGTAATTAATGAACTATACCATACAGATTTTGGACGCTGTTATTTGGCCAGTAAAACCCTGTTGGAATTGTATCTAGATGAAGCCCCCGATGCGCTTTTAAATGCTTGGGACAAAGAAGCTCATAATGATTATGGAGCGCACTATCACGTCATCAAATTATATGGTTGGCTCAGATATGCCCCAGCTTATGATTTGTTGGTAGAAGCATTGGGCAATACCATGCCTCAGTTTCAAAAATCAAGAGCAGCAGCAGCAATTGCCTTGGGAAATCTAGGAGATAAGCGGGCAATTTCAATTCTCAAAGATGCTTTAAATACTCAAATTTTTGATTTAAAATATGCCTCTTTATTGGCATTAAAAGAATTGGGAGACACTACGGGTAATGAGATAGCCGCAGATGATTCAGATTGGCTAATTCGTGCCAAAGCAGGTGCTATAGTAGCCGACAGTTGACAATTACTAGTATGGGGAAGTAAAGTCGGTGCAGTCATAGCCCCGTAGAGCTGATTCGTAGCGATTCAGAAAAGTCTAGCCAGATAGCTTCTGAAGTGACGGGCGACAAGCTAGATCGAGGTTCTGAGGAATCTCCCAGTTTGAGCGTGGCTCGAGCCGGGAGAGGTTTCAATTGTAAACTTAGCTTTGCTGAATTGAGGATGCCAGATGGCTCTAGAATGTCCTGACGACTTAAAATATCTTGACACCCACGAATATATCCGACTTGATGGCGAAATCGCGACCATTGGTATTAGCGCATTTGCCCTAGAGCAACTCGGGGATCTTGTATTTGTCGAACTCCCAGAAATTGGCGATGCCCTGATCAAAGGAGAAACTTTTGGTAGCATCGAATCAGTCAAGGCTGTTGAGGAAATATACGCTCCCATTTCGGGGACGGTAATCGAGCGTAACGATACTACCATCGAATCCCCAGAATTGGTTTCCGACGATCCATACGGGGAGGGATGGTTGGTTAAAGTACGGATTAATAATCCAGATGAATTAATCGACGCACTCACCGCTGATGAGTATCGGATACAGGTGGAAGGGGAATAGTTATAGCAACCGCCACAGCGGTTAGGAGACAGAGAGATTGGTAGGGGTAAAGCATTCGAGCGATAACCTTGGCAACAAACCCTAAATATTT
>DOIX01000133.1:0-3419 GCA_003511885.1 Cyanobacteria bacterium UBA11153 | reverse complement strand
CCTTGGCAACAAACCCTAAATATTTAGATCCGAATGCTTCACCCTCCCTTCACTATTGATGCCTTAACTGCCTTGTCTACTGCTATAAGAGGTGAGAGGGGGAGGAGAGTTTTGAGTTTTGAATTAACCACCGAAAACAGAGAATACTCCCCACTCCCCACTCCCCACTCCCCACTCCCTACTCCCTCTGAAACCTATTATTAATAATTTGTTACAAAATAAGAAGAGAGCGTACCCTCAGTGAGATGCGCGACCAGTAAAAACGTTAAACTAATCGGTTAGATATGGTTAAATTCGATATCACAGCGAGCAAAAACCCGAATCGCGATCGCCTCCATGATAGCGTCAGCGATTACGCCAATGGTAGCGCCTGCGATCGCAATATTCCCAACCTTCAGTCACCTTTATCTCCATCAGAAAGCCTTATCTCAACCGATTCCTTTGTCACCAGACACATTGGCCCAAGCGCCTCCGATATAGAGCAAATGCTCAAAATCTTAGGATTTTCTACCCTTGACGAATTAATCGATGGAGCAATTCCCGCCTCAATTCGACTTCAGAAGCCCCTCAACTTACCAAAAGCCCAAAGCGAATACGCAGCCCTTGCCCAACTAAAAGAAATTGCCTCAAAAAATCAGATATTTCGATCCTTTATCGGGATGGGCTATTCCGACTGTATCACCCCACCTGTAATCCAACGGAATATCCTCGAAAACCCAGGTTGGTATACTGCTTACACCCCATACCAAGCCGAAATTGCCCAAGGAAGATTGGAAGCCTTACTCAACTTCCAAACCATGATAATCGACCTCACGGGATTAGATATCGCCAATGCCTCATTATTAGATGAAGGCACAGCAGCAGCCGAAGCCATGACAATGAGTTATGGCATAAGTAAAACCAACGCCAACGCCTTTTTCATCTCCCAAACCTGCCATCCCCAAACCATCGCCGTCGTCGCCACCCGTGCCAAACCACTAGGAATAGAAATAATTATCGGCGATAGTCATAACTTTGACTTTAGTACGAAAATTTTCGGTGCATTACTCCAATATCCAGCCACCGATGGCAAAATTTACGATTACCGAGAATTTATCACCAAAGTCCATAATCAGGGCGGATTAGTCACCGTCGCCGCCGATCCCCTGAGCCTCACCCTCCTCACACCCCCCGGTGAATTCGGGGCAGATATTGCCGTAGGAAGCACTCAGCGCTTCGGCGTTCCCCTGGGATTCGGGGGGCCTCATGCAGCCTATTTTGCCACGCGAGAAGCATACAAACGCCAAGTACCAGGACGAATTGTCGGAGTATCCAAAGATGCCCAAGGGAAACCCGCACTCCGTTTAGCATTACAAACTCGCGAACAACATATCCGTCGAGATAAAGCAACTAGTAATATTTGTACCGCCCAGGTATTGCTAGCTGTAATTGCTAGTATGTACGCTGTTTATCATGGTCCAGAAGGAATCAAACGGATTGCCCAAAGGATACATAATTTAACCGTAATTTTGGCAACTGGATTAAAGCGTTTGGGGTATGAAATTAGCTCCGAACCCTTTTTCGATACGGTTCGTGTAGAATTAGGAAACAATTGTGCGATCGCAATGATCGAAAAAGCAGCAATTCGTCAAATTAATCTCCGGGTTTTAGCTGAAAATTCCATTGGTATTTCCCTTGATGAAACCACCACTTCAGAAGATTTAATTAGCCTGTGGCAAATTTTTGCTTCTGAAGAGGAATTACCCTTTACCGTAGCAGAATTAACAGCCGATGTCCCAACTGATTTTGCAACCTTTACCCGTACCAGCAATTATCTAACCAACCCCATATTCAACCACTATCACTCAGAAACCGAATTACTCCGTTATCTCCATCGCTTGGAATCCAAGGATTTATCCCTCACCACTTCCATGATTCCCTTGGGTTCCTGTACCATGAAATTAAACGCCACAGCCGAAATGATGCCCGTCACCTGGACAGAATTTGGTAAAATTCATCCCTTTGCTCCCAAATCCCAAACTCAAGGGTATCAAATTTTATGCCAACAACTTGAAGAATGGTTAGGAGAAATTACCGGATTTGCCGGAATTTCTCTCCAACCAAATGCGGGTTCTCAAGGTGAATATGCCGGATTATTAGTCATTCGTAAATATCACGAATATCGAGGTGAAGGATATCGCAATATTTGCTTAATTCCGGAATCTGCCCATGGTACGAATCCCGCCAGTGCAGTAATGGCAGGATTAAAAGTAGTGGCAGTTGCCTGCGATACCGCAGGAAATATTGACTTAAATGATTTGAAAAATAAAGCAGCAAAATATAGCGAACAGCTAGCTGCTTTAATGATTACTTATCCTTCAACTCACGGCGTTTTTGAAGAACAAATTCGCGATATTTGCGATATTGTCCACAATAATGGCGGACAAGTTTATCTGGATGGGGCAAATATGAATGCCCAAGTTGGACTTTGCCGCCCAGGTGATTTTGGCGCAGATGTTTGTCACTTAAATCTACACAAAACTTTCTGTATTCCTCATGGCGGTGGGGGACCAGGAATGGGACCAATTGGAGTGATGTCTCATCTAGTACCATTCCTACCCGATGTATCCTTAATTAGCAGTCAATTGTGGCCTAATAGCCATCAAAAAGCGATCGCTAACAACCAATCAATTGGTGCAATTTCCGCCGCCCCTTGGGGAAGTGCTAGCATCCTCACGATTTCTTGGATGTATATTGCCATGATGGGTGAGGCAGGGTTGACAGAAGCCACAAAAGTAGCCATTCTTAATGCTAATTATATCGCTAATCGATTAGATTCCTATTATCCCGTTCTCTACAAAGGGAAATCCGGACTAGTAGCCCATGAATGTATATTAGATTTGCGATCGCTCAAAAAATCCGCCGCTATCGAAGTTGACGATATCGCCAAGCGTTTGATGGATTATGGATTCCACGCTCCCACAGTATCTTGGCCTGTAGCTGGTACAGTAATGGTAGAACCCACAGAAAGCGAATCTTTAGCAGAATTAGAGCGTTTCTGTCAAGCAACGATCGCAATTCGCCAAGAAATAGCAGCTATTGAATCAGGGCAAATGAGTCGGGAAAACAACCCACTCAAAAATGCCCCCCATACAGCAGAAACTTTACTGTCAGATGAATGGGATCGTCCCTATTCTCGCGCCCAGGCAGGATATCCCGCACCATGGACGAGGGAACACAAGTTTTGGCCTGCGGTGGGCAGGATTGACAACGCCTTTGGAGATCGCAATTTAGTTTGCTCTTGTGCGGGCATGGAAGAGTATAAATAGGGTTTGATGAAAAAGTCTTTTCGTTGGGGTGATTGGTGTGGGGTGTGGGGCAATTTTCCTGTTTAAGTGAAAAAGTCCATGAATTTTGAGGGGTGTAACTCCTATTCCTGG
>DOIX01000366.1 GCA_003511885.1 Cyanobacteria bacterium UBA11153 | reverse complement strand
GCGGTTAAGGCGTTCTCGATTCCTGAAACCATTGATTTTCCGACTTTCTTCCCTAGTCCCTAGCCCCTAGCCCCTAGTCCCTAGCCCCTAGTCCCTTGCCATTGTGACTTTTAGGGTGATGGTTCAGGAGAAGGTGAACCTGTTACGGTAAGATCTAATTGATAATCAATGGGTTCGCTGGCATTAGAAACTACGACAAACTCATAGAAACCAGATTCTGGTAGCGTACCAGAGAAATTGCGATCGCGCGCATCTTCCAATATCTTGGTTTTGCCTGTGGGAGTGTAGATAGAGAACAAAATTTTCTCCTTAGCAGTCAGCTTCACATCCATCACCTGATTTTTCGATAATTCGGCAATATATGCTTTCCCTTCTCCAGGTTTAAGGATACCGCTGATTTGTTTGCCAATTCCCCCTGACTCAAAGGCAATTTTTTCTATTCCCACTCCCGACTTTAAACCTTTCACTGTATCGCCGACAACAGCAAACCATACCTGCACAATCAACTGATTTCTAAAATCTTGTCCCTGTTTTTCGGGGAATTGCTGGAAAAATTTCGCATCGGCTAAGTCGTAAAGTGCCCTGCTGCTAAGACTTAGCTGGTTTACTTCACCAATCCAGCGATCGCGAGTTTGGCGATCGTATTTTCCCATTTCCCGTCTCGCTACTGAGCTTAAGTTTAGCTTTTCGATGCGCCCTAGTAAATCCCCGGCAATTGTATCCCATTCTTCTCTTAGTTTCCCCTCCTCTGGACCGGTACCTAACTGCTTTCCTTCTTGCCCGGGATATTTTGTCCAAAATATCTCATCTACTAGTTTGATATAAAATTTATATTCGATTCCCAAACTTAGACGTTTTTCTCTTAAAGATTCCTTGCGTTTTTGTTCTTCTGGTGGTAACTCTGTCGAGGCTGCGGGTTCAGTATCTTCGTTGGGAGAAATTACAGGATTATCAAAAATTTGATTCTCTTTTTGTTCTTTAATTTGAGACTGAATCCACATATTTCCCGCCCACCAACCAAATGTACCTGCCCCAATAATTAAGCCAAATATAATTAGCAAAGTTTTAAACCAACCTAATGGCTTTCTCGCTCTCGGGCTGGAGGATAGATTCCCCGTATCTGGCGATGGATTTCCCGTATCTGGCGATGGATTTCCCGTATCTGGTGTAGCAGAAGATTGATGCTCGGGCAATTCCTGAGCATGGGTAACGGGTACTATGGCTGCGGTTTGCGGAAGTGGTGGCGGCGACAGGGGGGTGAAACTCATTAAGGATGGCTGAGGTGTGAGGGCTTGCATGACTTCACTGGCATTTTGGTAGCGATTACCAGGAGTCTTTTGCAGCATTTTATCCAAGAGATTTCCCAAAATGGGGCTAAGACTGACATCTTGTCGCCAATTCCATTCCAGAGTGCGAGAGTCAATTAACTGCTGTGGTTCCTTACCTGTCAGCAAGACTAATATTGTAGCTGCTAGGGCATACAAATCGCTATGGGGATAAACTACTCCATTTTGCATTTGCTCTTGAGGGGCATAACCAATCTTGCCCAAGCGAGTGGGAATCGCTGTGGGGGCTGCCACAAACTGCTCGGCGACACTGACGGCTATTTGCTTAACACCACCAAAATCAATCAATACAGGTAATCCATCTCCATCCCGCATCATCAGGTTATCGGGAGAAATATCTCGATGAATTACATCCTTAGAGTGGATATATCCCAAAACTGGTAGAATTTGCCGCATCAGGAGCATGGCTTCAGCTTCGCTAAACCGCATTCCCTGACGTTTGCGATCGTCGATAATGGTACGATAGGTTTGTCCGGCTACAAAATCTTGGACTAAAAGTAAGTATCCTCGATCTTCATGTTTGGCACGGCATAATTCTCGAAACTTCGGAATTTGCGAGTGTTGCAGCCTGTAAAGTACCCCAGCTTCTCTTTCAAAAAGCTCTGCGGCTTTTTGTAAGGCGTAAGGACCTTCAACTTGGGGGGCAAATTCTTTCAAGACACAAGCTTCGTTGAAGCGATTGATATCTTCTGCTAGATAAGTGCGCCCAAAGCCTCCATGCCCTAGTTGCCGAATAATGCGATACCTTTCTCCTAACACCAATCCTGGTGTAATTCCCTGGTTGACGGGAAAAGCCAACTTCTCACCACAACGGCTACAAAAGTGACTGCCAGATGGATTTTCATGTCCTTTAGAGCAATAAAGAGGCTTCATCAACTTAGAATGTGCTATATCAGTCAGGCTGTGTACATAAATCTTAACTTATAAAAAGTCTTTGGTTGTTGGTTGTTGGTTGTTGGTTATTAGTTTTTTGTTATTCCCCACTCCCTACTCCACACTCCCCACTCGGTTTGGTTGTTTCTGGTTATTTTTTCCGGAATAAATAATCGATGGCAAATCTCTATTCCCTATTCCCTTTTCCCTATTCCCTATTCCCTATTCACCACTTCCGCATTTAGCCATTTGAGAAATCCTGCGTTGACTGATTCCGGTGCAAGTTCGGCAATAAAATTATTATAAGTAATATGTTTGCCCACTACCTCTTCAATTTCTGTTCGATAACCAGACTGAGTTTTGACAATCAAAACTGTTTCTCCTTCCTCCACAATTTTTCCTTCCCAAAGATAAGCACACGTAATGGGAAACCAATTGGTGCAGAGGGCTAATTTTTGCTCAAGTAACGCGCGACTTATTACTTGTGCTTCTGCTGCTGTGTTGAGAGTAATGTAGTAAATTCTCATGGCTAATATAACCAAGGACTAATAACTAATAACCAATGACTAATAACCAATGACTCATTCCCTCATTTAACCTATTTTGTCATAGCGACAGATATCTGGTGCAGCACCAAGTAATCCATCTAATTTTTCAATAGCAAATTGGATATGTGTATTACCTAAATGGGCATCTAATTCTGCTCCACTTCTCCATTCTTCCACAAAGGTAAAATCTGTTGCATCTGCCTGATTTTGTAACAATTCGTATTGGATACAACCTGCTTCGGTTTTTGTCGGTTCAATTAATCCAGTTAATATGGCTTTAACTTGTTCCACTTTTTCTGGTAGGGCAACAATCCGGGCAACAACACGAATGGTTGGATTGGACATAATTAAGGATCTCTATTTGAGGATATAATTGGCAAAGAGACTAAATCTCAAAACCCAATTGTATCATGAATTTGGATATTCCTGATGACTTTAGGTAAATACAAACTATGACACCGAGACTTTCCCCATCTGAAACAAACCTCGCTAACCATCTCCAACCAACAAAAATCCAATGGTTTCGCCAGCAACTTCAAGTCTGGGCAACCCAGAATTTGCGGAATTTCCCTTGGCGTGGCACTACCAATCCTTATCCTATCTTTATTGCCGAATTTCTCCTGCAAAAAACTGGTGCTGCTACAGCGTATCCCGTTTATGAAAATTTTCTCAATCGCTATCCTAGCGTAACAAGTTTAGCGGCAGCGCCAGTAGCAGAAGTAGCCAAGATTTTACAACCTTTAGGCTTGCACTTTCGAGCCAAACGACTTAGAGAATCTGCACAGCTAATTGTGAAAAATTATCACGGAGAAATTCCCAAAACGGAAGTGGAATTGCTGGCACTTCCCGGTATTGGCAAGTACACGGCACGTGCTATCTGTGCCAATGCTTTTGCTATGCCTCTCGCTATCCTCGATACTAATGTTGCTCGGATTTTAGAGCGGTTTTTCGGATTTTCTGGTGGGAGAGTAAAATCGCGATGTAAGTTGCTTTGGCAAGCGGCGGAAACAGTTGCTCCTACGACAAATGTGGGGATTTGGAATTTAACTTTGTTGGATTTTGGTGCTATTATTTGTACGGCTAAAAAGCCACGGTGTAGTGAATGTATTCTCTGTTGTCAGTGCGATTATAGCCATAGTAAGTTGTAACGCAGCTAGGTTGCTAGTAAAGATGGGTAGTGGGAGAGCTGATATCAGGAGGAAGGGATAGCTCTCGCTAACACCACGACAAAAACTAAATTAACCAATAGTAATTAGCAATTAGCAATTAACAATTAGCTATTACTTTTCTTAAAGAAACTCGCCACCCAAGGAGTAATCAAAAGAATAATCAACATTCGAGTCATCTGCATTGTTAGGACCCATCCAGAATCACCTCCTAACTGAATTGTGCTAGCCATAATCGCACTAATTGCTCCTGGAGAAGCTCCTAAAACTCCTGTCAGGGAATCAACCCGTGTCATGAGATGAAATTCATAACCAACACCCAGACAAATTAAAATTAGTAAAATTACCAAAACAATCTCAATCAATACCGCTTGCCGCAGCTTGTAAACGGTTTTTAAATCAAACTTAACACCAATCGATAATCCGACAAAGATTAAGCCAACCGCGAAAACAAAGGGAGGCACTTGTAATGAAAAAGGTAATAACCAAACGGCAATTAATCCGACGATAAAAGGGCCTAAAAATATCGATAATGGTACCTTGAGTTTCTTGCCTCCCCAATTTCCCAAAAATCCACACCCAGTTAAAATTAATAATTCCCATCCCATATTGATAGAAGAATTACTCTGAGTGGAAATAATAGCTAGAGGAATTTGAGGTGAGTCAGGAGCAAAAAATAAGCTAGCAACAGCAGGTACAATCAAGGCAACCAACAAGACTCGGATATATTGAAGGATAGCAGTTGCGATCGCATCAGCCCCCATTTCCTCACTCATCGCCACCAGACTGGGAGCTGCACCAGGGATACAGCCGATGATACTCGTTGCCATATCCAATGGGGAGAAGCGCCATAACAGGTAGCCATTAAACAAGCTCATGCCACCCGTAATTAAAATATAGAGTAGCAAAGGTATCGCATACATTTTTGCGATCGCAAGTGTATCCACCGAAAAACCTGTCGCGGTAGTTAGAGCAATAATTGCTTGTCCAACTATACCAAACGTGGCAGGTAGAGGTTTCTTATTGCCCCCAGTGATAGCATAACCAATTCCCACAGCCATTGGACCGAGGAGCCAACCAACAGGAATCTGGAGCCAGTTAAAGAGGAAGCCGATAGTAACTGCGATGGCTAGCTGCTGAGTAATTTTTTTTATTCCTGGCAAGTTTGAGAAAATTGTTTCCTGGAATTCGCGAAAATTGTCTTGATATAAGTCAGCGGCAGATTTTAAATAGATTATTTTTTGTTTCACAGAGGTATAAGAGAATACATTTTTTTTTATTTCTTCTTCTTACACTATAGCAAAGATCCCACTTCAAAAAGCAAAAGTCAAAATATTGCTGTAAATCGATGATTAATTTGAGGGTATGCTAACTCTTTAATCTGTCTTCTATATAACAGTTTTTTACTATACTCCTTCTAAAATTCCGACTACGATCCTGATTAAAGGCTCTAGATCGTCAGGCACTTTAAATAAATTAAGATCTTGAGTAATCTGTTGCTCTTTACGATCTAGTTTTCCAAACCTCCAAACATCTCCTATCGTTACTGCCCCATAGAATATATTTTTTTCTTCTTCAATATAAGATAGAGCAATTAATTCTACAGCTAGCTGAGTAAATCCTCTAGTGAGATCGTCTTTTTTCGCCTCAATAACCAATAAGTTATTTTGGTTTTGGGAACGTAACAAATAATCCAGATTACCTTTCAGCCAATTATTTACATTGACAGGATATTCAATTCGCATTTTACAATGACAATAACGGATCACTTCCAACATAATGGGAGATACTAGCGTTTCTCTTCTAGCTGTCTCATTACTTAAACTGACAAAGGGCAATATCTCATCTATTCTTTGCTTTAATTCTGATATTCTATCTAACTCTCTGGTAGTTTTAGGTAAAGATAAGTGAGATAGAGAAAGTGCATAGTCAAACTCAGCTAAAATATCCTCAGCTTCGTAGGGTAACTCAAAGTAAGACCGAAATGTATAAGATTGATCTTCTTGCAGAATTTTGATTTTAGCCATAGCTTTAAATTTGAAACTGATGATTACCTATCTGCCTAGAGTCATGAAGCTTACCCGATTAAGTTGACAATTTTCTCCTCAGTAGATTCATCCCTCAATTCTTTCTCCATGATTACTAATTATATCAAAGAAGATAGGAATTATGCAATTACAACTTCTCATCTCAAAACCTCTGCGTACCTCTGCGCACTCCTCTGCGCCCTCTGCGTTAAAAAAAATATTAATAATTCACCATAAATAATTATCAAGAAAAAATGGCGCACCAATGAGTGCGCCATTCAAGCAAAAGCACTTGTAAATCTAACGATCCACTGAACCCATAATCACATCCACACTCCCAAGAATTGCCACAATATCTGCCACCTTTACTCCTGTTAAAATATGGGGTAAAACTTGCAGATTATTGAAATCAGGTGGACGGATTTTCCAACGCCAAGGAAAGACACTATCATCGCCGATAATGAAAATACCTAATTCCCCCTTCCCACTTTCCATCCGGACATAATGTTCGCCCTTGGGAATCTTAAAAGTAGGGGCAATTTTTTTCCCTAAATACTGATAGTCAAAATCATTCCATTGGGATTTTTTACCTTCCGCCATCCGTTTGGCTTCCAGATTTTCATAGGGACCACCGGGCAATCCTTTCAAAGCCTGACGAATAATTTTCACAGACTCGCGCATTTCCCGAATCCGGACTAAATATCGGGCAAAGCAATCGCCAGCAGTTTCCCAATGGACTTCCCAATCGAAATCATCGTAACATTCGTAATGGTCAACTTTCCGCAAATCCCACTTAACTCCAGAAGCCCTTAACATTGGGCCTGAAAGTCCCCAATTAATCGCTTCTTCCCGGGTAATTGTCCCCATTCCTTCAATCCGGCGGCGGAAAATTGGGTTATCAGTAATTAAGCGCTCGTATTCGTCCACAGTAGGATCGAAATAGTCGCAAAAATCTTCGCACTTATCCACCCAACCGTAAGGTAAATCGACAGCAACTCCTCCCATCCGGAAGTAGTTATTATTAATTAACCGTTGTCCCGTGGCTGCTTCCCATAAATCGTAAATTAATTCCCTTTCGCGGAAGATATAGAAAAAGGGAGTTTGCGCGCCCACGTCAGCGAGAAATGGTCCCAACCAGAGGAGGTGATTGGCAATCCGATTCAACTCCAGCATAATCACCCGGATGTAGCTGGCGCGTTTGGGTACGGGAATATCGGCTAACCTTTCTGGCGCATTAACGGTAATCGCCTCATTAAACATTCCCGCCGCGTAGTCCCACCGACTGACGTAGGGAACGTACATGATATTAGTACGGTTCTCAGCAATTTTCTCCATTCCCCGATGGAGGTAACCGATTACGGGTTCGCAATCGATGACATCTTCCCCATCTAGGGTAACGATAAGGCGCAAAACGCCGTGCATGGAGGGGTGGTGGGGTCCCATGTTGAGAACCATGGGTTCGGTTCTAGTCTCGATTTTCATAGAATGAAAGGGTTACCCAACTTTTCGGTGCAACGGATGAGATCTTCTTTACTAGCTTATGACCTATTGGTCAATCTGGGTGCAGTTTTTGGATTGAATTTATGGAAGTTAGCTATTGATGGGGTTAGTTCTCATCCCTGATTCTTGCTATGCTATTGACTTTTGTCACATTCTTTCACATTAAAATCACGATCGCAGTTGACAGTTGATAGTTGACACTTGACACTTGATAAGTTGCCATAACCTCACCTACATAAATTGATATTTAATCATTCGTATCTCGATTTTTTCGATTTTATAACTGCGATTGTGTCGTCATATCTTTGTCCTTCAATAATGTCTTTAATATGAATGGCTCTCTTGCACTTGGAGTGGCAAACCCCCATATTAATGATAGCTTACTGAAAATATTGAACTGAAAGTCTTACCCTATAAGCTTTTTATTAATTATAATTACTCCCGATTGCTCGACTTGAAGGAGAGCCTATCTTTTTCAAAAGATTTGGTTGATTCAATAATAATGTCCATAGATTTATTCGGAGATAGCAGTTGACAGTTGACAGTTATTTTTATGATAAATTGTACGGGAGCGCGATATGTAACTGTCAACTGTCAACTGTCAACTATTTTTTCATCAAATCTGGTATAACCAGCATAAAAAGAACACCAAAGACAATAATTGCTAAAGCTTGCTCTGTCGTGATACTAACTATCCCCAAAAGATAAAAGATGCCAAAACCAATTAAGCCAATAGTGATTTCCTTGGAAAGGAGTTTCGGATTGACTAGGGTGGCAATGATGTAAAAGACAGCGATCGCTAGAACTATTTCCATATTCGCTATTTTCTCCTAGGGCTTGAACGTGTAACTGGAAAACTATTCGTCTCTTGGCAAATATACTCATTTTTGAGGATATTTTACGATAAATTTGCTAGAATGGTGACGAGCGTTAACTATATCTAATAGCATCATACACCATCCAGTCAAATTACCGTTAGCTGGACGTACCACAGGTGGGGAATAAATTTACCAGAGGATAAATTTGCCGTTATATTTCTAAGCTATCTCAAAAAAGTACAGAAGTCAGCAGGGTTTGAAGAAAAAGTCTTTTCGTTAGGGTAGGGTGCGGGGGTAGTTGATAGTTGACAGTTGATAAGCTGTGGGGGTACTTATCGTGGGGATGGTGCGTTAGCTGTCGCCTAACGCACCCTACAGATGGAAGTTTGGCTACTACTCCCGACTCCCGACTCCCAACTCCCGACTCCCCATTCCCCAGAAATCGCGGTAATTGTGTTAAAATTTGAAAAGAAAGTGGTAAAAATTGGCAAATATCTAGCCCAAAAGCGGCAGTTTCAGCAAATTTTCGCCATCGAAAAGCTCAAGAGCAGATTTTAATGGAGTTTTTTATTATATGAGTACATCCGAGGAACGGATTGTCCCGACAAATCTGGGCACTGAGATGTCCAGATGTTATCTAGAATATGCAATGAGTGTCATTGTAGGTCGGGCACTGCCAGATGCCAGGGATGGACTCAAGCCAGTACATCGGCGGATTCTCTATGCTATGCACGAATTGGGATTAAGTCCAGATCGCCCTTTTCGGAAATGTGCCCGCGTGGTAGGGGAAGTTTTGGGTAAGTATCACCCCCATGGAGATACGGCGGTTTATGATGCTTTAGTCAGGATGGCGCAGGATTTCTCCATGCGATCGCCTCTGATTAACGGACATGGTAACTTTGGTTCAGTAGATAACGATCCTCCGGCGGCAATGCGTTACACGGAATGTCGCTTGCAGTCTTTTGCGACAGATTCTCTCTTGCGCGATATTGAGTCGGAAACTGTCGATTTTGTTGATAATTTTGATGGTTCCCAACAAGAGCCAACAGTTTTACCTTCCAGGATTCCTCAGTTATTGGTAAATGGAAGGTAAAACTGTTGGCTCT
>DOIX01000228.1 GCA_003511885.1 Cyanobacteria bacterium UBA11153 | reverse complement strand
AGCTGCGGCGCATATAAATTGGATAGTAAATTTGTTGAAAGGGTTGTGGGGTGTGGGGTGTAGGGTGTGGGGATATACAAGTTAAATGCGTAGCAGCTTAATAGAGGAAACCTGGTTTATCTATTTTTCTGTATAGGTAACAACAAAGGATAATTATTTGTTTTTTTCCTGATATAAATATATAAACGGCGTATTAGGAATGGGGATTAGGGAGTGGGGATAATTCCCGATCGTAGATGGGTTTAATCGTCAAGACATTTGATGATACTAACTATCCGGATGGCTCTCTAACTTACAGAATAATCAGATAGCCTCCCAGGCTATAAATTCCAGCCAACAAGGATTTGATCGTCACTTTCAAATCTTAGCCGGTATAGACAAACACTGAAACAAGAACAAAGTATGGGAATTCAACATACGTCTAGTTATAGTTCCAGCGATACCTCAACCCCTGAAATTTCTCAAGAAAAATTGCGATCGCTCCTCAGTCAAATTGAAGTAGAATTGGCAAATAGTGAAGTTTACCGTCGCACCATGGCTGGACTACAAACAATGTTAGGCCAAGAGTCTAATACTGCCGAACTTTTAGTCAAAGCAGTAGGAAAAGAAGCTGTCCGAATTACTTTAGATAAGGTGGCTAAAAATAAGACAGTTATCCCCGTGAATAGTGGAGAAATCAATTTGGATTTTGGCAAAGAGGAAAAAAGACAACTTAAGCAAGATATAGACTATTTTTCTGGCAAGATAAATTTGGAATTAGAAATAAATTCGGGAGAGCGCCTCCTGGATTCATTTGAATTGACACAATCCCCAAGTTTGATGAATAAAGATGTGGAAAAGCCTAAGTTGGATAAGAAAATAAACAAAGCAGAGTCTGCCAAGGAACAATTTGCTCAACAACGGGAAGATACATTGCGTCAAATTGGTCAAAAATTACGACAAGCACGCCAAGATCGTTCTCTGAGTACAGAACAACTTTATCGTCAAACTTTAGTGCCAAAATATCAGATTGAGGCTTTAGAAAATGGTCTAATTTCCCACTTACCAGAAGATGTTTATATTCGCGGTTTTATTCGTCGGCTTTGTCAGGCTTTGGGGTTAGATGGTGTGGCGATGGCAGACTCTTTACCCATACCTCCTGATTTACTTAAAACTACGGTTTCTCCCTGGTATCAATTTTCCTTTGGAGGAGGGTTACAAGTTACACCAATTCATTTATATCTTGGTTATACTGCTTTAATTGCGGGGGCTGTGGGAGGTTTAAACTTGATGTCGCACCAATCGCCATCAGGTGTATCTATTAAATCTAATTCAGTTAATTCTCCTCAAACATCTTTTGCGACTAATAGTAAAAAGGTAGAAGCGATTAGTAAACCTGGAGTACAATCAACTAATAGAGGTGTAAAAGTTGGAGGTGATATTGCCCCTCCTGAAGTATTGCGATTTTAACTGTCAATACATTAGTGAGAAACCCTATATAGGGTTTGCGGAAAAAGTCTTTTTGTGAGGTGAGGGTGTGGGGTGTCGGGATTTGAAGATTTTTCTTGAAGGCAATTTTCCCATTTATAGCACTACCAAGACACGTCAGGACATTGTTTTAACGTGTCTTGGTAGTGCTATAATATGAAATTACTTCTACATAGATATGTTCTAGTCGCACTGGATGACGAGAAATTGATTCGATAGGGATGCCATCAAAAGAGGATAGAATATCTTTTAAGTCTAGTTTTTCTGGCAACCAAAATGCAAGTTCATTGCCGTATAATCTGTGGGTAAATCCAAGTTTTTTCCCTCGCGCGATTGCGTTTTCTTCTTCTGATGTCTGGAGAACTACAATTTCTTCGGCTTTAACTCTTTTGCGTAACTCTTCTAAGGTTCCTTCGGCGATAATATGTCCCTGCTTAATAATGCCAATTCTCTCGCAGAGACGTTCCGCTTCATCTAATAAATGAGTGGTGAGTAAAATAGTAATTCCCCGATTTTTCAGAGAGCGAATTAATTCCCATATTTCATAACGAGATTCAATATCTAATCCAGTAGTAGGTTCATCTAAAATTACTAATTTTGGCTGATGGACTAAAGCTACTGCAATATTTAACCGTCTCTGCATTCCTCCACTTAGAGTTTCGACGGGACTTTTAGCTCTATCTAATAGGTTAACTGCTGATAAGCATTCTTGTACTTGTCTTTGGCGTTGCTGTTTGTTTAAACCATAAATTCTGGCGTAGAAATTGAGATTTTCTGCGCAGGATAGGGTTTTATAGAGCAAGTTTTCCTGGGGGGCAACGCCAATCAGCTTTTTCGTGGCTTCCGATACGGGTTGGTTATCGATTGCGATCGCGCCCCTATCTGGTTGTAGTAGATTACAGATAATGTTGATTGTCGTTGTCTTCCCTGCGCCATTTGGTCCGAGTAAACCGTAAATCTCACCTGGGGCAACCTTGATGCTTAAATCCTGAAGCACTAGTCGTTTTCCATAGGATTTTGTCAAGTTTTCAATTTTTAGCACAAGTTTAATTATTCTTGGGTTAGAGGTTATGGGTTAGATTTTTCAGTTTTGAGGTTTTAAGTTGCTGGTTGCCTTTTTCAGGCTCTTAATAACTGGTGGCTAGGAGAATGTAGGTTAGTGATAGAGCGAAAACCTTTCACTATTTATAATTAGCCATTAGCTATTAGTCATTAGCTATTGAGCCTATTGTAAACTATAACTTTCTCTCAACTCTCACCATTCCCTGATAGGATAACCACCCGATTGCACTTGTCACAAGAGCAAATAGAGATAAAAACCAGAAATGATCCTGAATTTCTGCTAAACTATCACCATTAGCCCAAACTCCAAGTAAAGCTTCATTCATGTGATAAATTGGGTTATATTTGGCAATATCCAATAACTTCTGGGAAAATAAAGATGTAGGTAAAAATGCTCCTCCTAAAATTAAAAGAGGTACGCCAAATGTTGCTACTAAGGCATTGACATCCTCAGTGCGTCGGGCTAACTGAGTACCGAGAATGAAGCCCACACCAATATATGCGATCGTACTGAGTACGATAATTAGTATACCCAATTCTATAGATCCCCCGATCTCCGCACCCAAAAAAGTTGATACAGTATAAACTAGGATAGTTTGACCGCCAGCAATACAGCTATGGGCGAAAAAAATACCGAGAAAATAGGAAGTACCGCTCAAGGGGGAGATAAATAAACGTTTGAGCGTTAGTTGTTCTCGCTCTGCTACTACTGTGGCTACTGTACCGCCTAAACAACTAAAAAACAAGGCAGCACCTACTAGTGTAGAGGGGGCAGCAATTGATAATGCTTTAGCTAGCGAGATTTTCCCTCTTTCTGTCAAAATTAATCCATTAATTAAGAGGATGGAAATGGGAAAAATACTCCAAAAAATTAGGCTACGTTGTCTGCGCCACAATTCAATTAAAATTCTTTGAGCTACAGCTAGGGTTTCTCGATAATATTTCATTTTTGGGGGAGGTGGTGACTAGGGAGTGGGCAAAATAGTTGTGAGTTTCGAGTTGGGGCAGCCGCGAGCAGTCAGTCTTGAGTTTGAGGGCCAAACTCAAAAATTACAATCGAGAATTATGGTGGGGCATGGGTAAAATAATTCTGTAATATCTGTCAATCTTGTCAAGACCAATCGGGGTTTGTGTTTTTGCAATTAAAATTGGATCTCTACTATGAACTACATTACCAAAACTATCGCTATCTTGGGTATAGCACCTCTATTGATTCCATTATCTCCGGGTGTCGAGTCTGAAGAGCCACCAACTATTATTGCTCAAAATCTCTCAGAAATTAGGGTGAGAGAAGAGGAAGCGCAACAATATCTTGCGGCAATCAACTCAGGACAACTAGCTTACTACTTGGAACATTCCAGATTTGCGACAAGGATTGATGATTTGGATATAGACATTCCGTTAGGTAGTAATAGTTATCAGTATGATATTGTAGCTCATGGTGATGAAATTAGGCAGACGATCGTGACTGCTAAGGCTAAGGATTCTGGTATTAAAAGCTACACTGGTGTTGTCTTTCTATTTTCTCTTGGTGAATCAAGGACTGCGATTGCGGGTATTTGTGAGACAATTAAACCATCTATTTATCCACCAACGATCCCAACTGTGCCTCCCTATCCATCAATTGGAGTTTTATGTCCAGATGAGTCTCATGCTTTAGTGGAATTCGATCGCAAAAAAACCTTTTAAAGACGTGTATTTTCTACATTGAAGCAGATTTTACACGATTTTTATCGGTGGGATACTTAGGTTATCTCTCAACCCGCCCCTGCAGATATTCCTTGAACCAATGCGGCTTGGCAGTGTTACGAACGGATGATTATAGTAATCCTCATTAGGATAAATGTCAAGGAGTTGATGGCTCGGCGTGGGTTTGAGTGGGTGGCAGCTTATTTATTGAGAGTGGTGCAATTGAGGGAATCAGATATCAGCGATACTGAAGTGAGATCGCGGATAATGGAGGCAGTCAGACAAACAGTAAGGTTGTAGTACAGTTCTATTTGTTTACGAAGTAAAATTATTATATATTAGTTCAGTCAGTTAAAAACTCATACATCGAGTACTTATAACAGTTGCATTCGGCAGTTAGGACATCCGCAAACGCCAGAAACTATTCACAGTAAGCATTTGATTTTGACTTTTGACTTTTGAATGCGTCACTCTTGCTACATATTATAATGTCTCCCCCAAACCCAAGCCATCTCACCATCCAAGCCGCCCAAGCAATTCTCAAACCATTCAACTGCGTTGATACCCAATCCATCACTTCCGAATCAGAAAAAGCGCAAATTCGTCAAGCAATACTCCTACTTGCCGAAAATTCCGATTTTCAGATATTAGGTATTTGTGCTGATAATGCTGACCAAGGTTTAGCAGCCCTCAAAACCTATTCTGCCGCATTAGGATACCAACCGGATCCGAATCTTATCCCTATTGACGAGCCAGTTTATATCAAATTCAACGGTAATACTGGACTATGCTATCTGGATTATTATACTGGTAAATATCGGGGAGTACTGGTATCTTGTCAATCCTCATTTGAGGGAGGCATTAATGAGATGTATGGACATTTACCACTCGATTTATTTAACAACCCTGAATCACATGAAAGGTAAGAGGTGAGAGGCTAATATAGCAGTAGTCGAAAACTATTCATACCTTGCCGTAACGTTTCTGAGGTGAGTGAAGGCTAGTAGTAGCAGTGGGTAAAACAAGTTACGAATTTTTTTCTAAATTGACTATCAATTAGGGCTTGCTGTATAAATC
>DOIX01000126.1:389-7263 GCA_003511885.1 Cyanobacteria bacterium UBA11153 | reverse complement strand
CCCCCTCTTTCAAGGCAGACTAAGGTCTGCAAAGCGTTTTCATCCCCGGTCTAAAGACACGGGGTTTTCAACGACTCACCTTATAAATACGATAATTGATAGCGGACAACTATCCATTATCAACTATCCATTATCAACTATAAACTACCGTTCAAAAACAGGCACAGTACGATTAGAAGGTGGCGGTGGTAAAACTTGGGGACTATTTACTGGATTATCCTCTCCTGGCGCAACCAAGTCATCATCCGGCTTCGTAAAAATCAATTCCCGCGAAGGTTGCTCTGGGTATTCCTCCCTAGCCGCTGGGGGATTAATCAAAGGAGGCAGTTGACGAGGAGGAGGAGTGGCACTCACCCCTGGGGAAACAGGAGGAGTAGAACCACTGGTAAGATAGATATGACCTAATGCTCTGCCCTGATAAGTGCGCCTCGTCAACCGCCACCCTGAATTGAGGAAAATCTTTTGAAAACCAGTCCCCATCCCTTGAGTAGTACCAATTTCAATCTCTGGCGCATTCCGATTTACCCGGTTTGTCCCCACCAATACTAATTCTCCATCGCGTTTGACGACTCTGAGGAGGTAATCTAAACCCAAATCGCGATCGTCCATTCGGATTGAATAGCCATTACTATCAGTATTGCGGCTGCAAATACCTGTAAAATCAAAATTGAGCAATAGGGGTTCCACCGTTACTGGATTATTACCCCTCTCTCGCCAACAATCCCGTTGGTTGGAAATCTGTTCGATAATCAATAATTGATATCGATCCTCACCAAAAGGAGCCGCAACTGCGATAAAATTATTTTCGTTAACTTCAATCTTGTCAAAGGTTTGAGCCACACTGGGATGGAAACTACCTACTGTCAGGAAAGAAGTAATCGTTAGGGCTGCAACTTGTAAAGAGCGTAAAGTCTTCATAACTACCCTGCCAATTCGTGTAATTTCAACAAGAGACGTTAGGGAATGAAAATTAGAGCCTGAAATCTGGAAAAACTGATGGTTTAAATTGTAACTAGAATATTACCTCTATTTCTAGAGGACTGATTCAGTATTGCTAGAAACCGGGTTTCTCGTAAGTGCTGCCTGTGAAATTTGAGCGTCTTGCCAAAAGAAACCGGATTTCTGAATTGGCATTTTAGTCAACTGTCGGGTTAACTGCAAAAGTCAGTACCGTTTCATCCACTCCTTTCAACTTCAGAGGGCTGCACTTAGTAATTGTACGATCCTCTAGCCAGTCAGCAACACTAGCAGAAATGAGAATTGAGTTTGGTTGGGCTGCCTCTTGGAGTCGGGATGCAATATTGACAGCAGGACCAATTGCCGTATAGTCTAATCTTTCCCTACCACCAAACATACCCACTACGGCGGTGCCCTGATGAATACCACAGCGGAATCTTACTGGGGGGGGGCCATCATTCCCGACAATCCCCTGGGCTTCCCACTCTTGGTTGAGTTTCTGTAAGGAGCGCAGCATTTGCCTTCCTGTCGCAATAGCGCTTAGGGCTTGTTGTTGGGGCGAGATTTCCTCTGGCGCTCCAAAAATTGCTAAGATACCATCTCCCATAAATTTATTTACTGTACCGCCATTCTCGAAAATGGCTTCAGTCATGGCTGCTAGGTATTGATTGAGTAAGTCAGCAATCCGAAGCGATCGCAAAGTATTCGATAATTGAGTAAATCCGACAATATCGCTAAAGAGGGTGGTAATCAGTCGTGGCTCTGGATGCAAATCTAAAACTAGTTCACCTTTGGCTGCTTTCTCTACCATTGCTGGGGGCAAAAAGCGTTTTAGTACGGATTCTGTGAGGTAATTGTTTAATTCTACTACTTTTCTTTCGTTGGCTTTCAATGCGAGCAGATTTCGGACTTCTGCTAACAATTCTCTGTCATTAAAAGGTTTTGATAAATAAGCATCTGCTCCTTGTTCCCTCCCCTCAATTCTACTTAATTCATCTGCTTTAGCCGTGAGGAGAATTATTGGCGTTCCTTTCAATTTTTCTTTGGCCCGAATTAATTCAATTAAATCTAATCCCGATACTTCAGGCATCATCAAATCTGTGATAATTAGTTGGGGTTGCTTTTTCTGAGCAATCTGAAAACCTTGATGCCCATTCCGAGCCGTCATTACTTGATAACCTACCTGTCGTAAAATTTGAGCTACATAGCCACGTAAGTCGGAATTATCATCTACCACTAAAATTTTACCGGAATCATTAGTTTCTTCATTTTCCTCGCTATCGTTATCTGGTTCATCTTCCAGAATTGATTCTGTATCTAAATCTGCTAATTCGACAATGCCACGACTAGCCTTAATTTCTGTAGGTACTTCGAGAATTTGTTCTCCAGGCAAATGAGCTGTTCCGGTTTGGAGCCAAATTGTAAAAGTTGTCCCTCGATTTGGTTCCGAATCAACCGAAATTTGACCGCCATGAAGTTCCACTAATTCTTTAACTAAAGCCAATCCTAAACCACTCCCTTCATAAGATCTATTCACCGATCCTTCAGCTTGTCTAAATCGCTCAAATAAATGAGGAATTTGTTCTTTATTAATGCCAATTCCTGTATCGATTGTCTGGAGGCGAACGTAATCTCCTGCTGGTTCTACTATAACAGTAATATTACCGCCAGAATTAGTAAATTTCATGGCATTGGACAGGAGATTATACAGGACTTTATCAAATTTCTCTAAATCCAAATATACTGAAGAACATGGCATTATTTGGGTTGACAATCCGATTCTTTTCTTCTCACAATAAGGTCTAAATATCTCCACAATTTGCGTGACAAAATCCCCAAAATCGCAGGGACGGAAACTGGGCTGCATCCTTTTAGCATCGAGCCTTTGTAAATCGAGAAGCTGATTAACCAGTCGCAAGAGACGACGGGAATTACGGAGCGCGATCGCACTTTGCTCGTAAGACAATCCCTGCTTTTGATTAACTACCGATTCTAATGGCCCAACGGTTAAAGTCAATGGGGTGCGGAATTCATGAGATACATTTTGGAAAAATTCGGTCTTTTGTCGATCCAATTCTATCAACCGTTCCGCTTGTTGACGAGTTTTTTGATAAAGTCGAGATTGTTGAACTGCGATCGCAGCTTGAGATGCTACTGATTGGGCGAGATCGATTTCTGATGACAACCACTGGCGCGGTTTATTGGTTTGTCGTAGGGTAATACTACCAATTATTTTGCCATCTGTGAGTAATGGCACTAGTAAGAGGGCAGATGCTTTTTGTCGTAAGCCCAAGTCAAATTCCTGGATTTCTGGATATTCTGACATATCGTTGACAATCACAGGCTGTTGAGTATCGATGAGTTGTCGCAGCACCGGATTACTCCCAATTGGCACTATAGATTGAGGGAGTTGTCCTGACATAGAGGTGAAAGGTAAGAGGCCAGACGTATGAGGAGAATGACGATCCGAATCGCGAGGAGAGAGGACTTGGTTTTGACTTTTTACTTCTTCTTTATCCCCAGCAAAACTAACTCCTTCAGTATCAAATACCTGCGCCGATTTTCCATCATATAAACCCACACATTGCACAAACTCATCCTCTTCACTCCACAGAGATAAAACACAGCCATCCACTTTGAGAGCTTGAGCTAATTGTTGAGTAATTGCCGTAAAAATTTCTTTCGGATCAAGGGTAGAACGAATCGCTGTAGTAATAGTATTGATTAAGGTTTGTTGAGTTGCCAAAGCTTGAATTCGTTCGTAAGCCCGTGCCTGAGATAAGGCAAGAGCAGCTTGATCTGCTACCATCACCACTAGCTCAATTTCATCATTTTCCCAGATGTGAGGCTCCCCACATTGATGGAGAGCCATCACTGCTACTAATTCCTGTTGACTAATCAGGGGTACAACCAGAGTTGAACGAATATTCGCTTTTTGGTATGCCTGGGCGCAGCCAGCCCCAGGCATCCCCCTTAATTGAATATCGGGAACTTCACTATAAAATCTTTCATCTGTCAAGACATCGTTAACAATTGTCACCTCACGGGTTTCCCACACCGTCTGTGCCAGGAAAAGCTTAGAGGTGAGAGGAGAAAGAGGAGAGGTGATATGTAAGGATTTAGAGCCAAGAGGAGAATCCTCTCTTCCTTGTCCCCCTTGTCCCCCTTGTCCCCCTTGTCTCTCCTCTTCCCCTTGTCCCCCTTGTCCCCCTTGTCTCTCCTCTTCCCCTTGTCTCCCTTGTCCCCCTTGTCCCCCTTGTCTCTGCTCTTCCCCTTCTCCTCCTTGTCTCCCCTCTTCCCCCTCAGATTTTTCATAAACAAACCACTCATCTACCAACTGTTCCTTCTGACAGGGACGTAGAATACAAATATCGATTTCCAGAACTTGACCTACCGTTTCGACAATTCTTTGCAAAATTTCTTGAAGAGGAGAAGCATCAGTCTTATCATACTGAGCATTGCGAATCGTATTAGTCACCGTATTGAGGAGTCTTTCCCGACGGAGGGAACGAGATAACTCCCTAGTACGCAATTTCAAAACATTGTGGGTATCCAAAGCTTGTCTAACTGCCGACTTGAGATCCTCGGCATTCCATGGTTTAGTGACATACTTAAACACCTTCCCCGTGTTAATTGCCTCCACCAAGTTTTCCACATCCGTGTAGCCTGTCAAAATAATCCGGATGATATCCGGGTACTGAGTAGCAGTCAGGCTCAGTAATTCCGTACCGCTCATTAAAGGCATTCGCTGATCCGAGATAATAACAGCAATATTTTCCTCACGGGCTAAAATTTCCAGTGCCGCCACTCCATTTTCTGCCCTCAAAACCTGATAATCTCGATGGAAAGTGCGATAGAGCAAGTCAAGGTTGTCAGGCTCATCATCGACAACCAAAAGTTTAGGCTTATAAGTTTCTTGGGATTGCATACACTGCTCTCCTACCACCAGGACTTGCATTTACTACAATATTTTGCACCCTCTGGACAGATTCTTCCGGATAGGAAGCGCCCTTGTCATGCCTCAAAAGCTTGGAGAAGCGATGGTGACACCAAGTGTCAAAAACAGGATAACTTCCGTTCCCCTGGTATCCCGCCCCCCAACTCACCCAATCTAAATAACATAAGCGATTGCGACTTGGGATGAAAAGTGAGACGATTTGTCCAAAACCGTAGCTTCAGTGCCTACCGGAAAACCATCGCTCCACCACAAGCTTGCTATCGCCAGCCCCATCATCCCTCTTCCCAACCGATAAGTCCAACCCGCGATCGGCCTTCAAATTGATGCTAGCGTTAAGAAGCATCTTGCTAATCCACCGAGGCTAGATCCTGATGATGGTGATGAGTATTCCCTCATCAGGGGTTGTCATATTTCCAAGTAGCTCCTTGTAGAATACTATTGTTTTTTAGGAAAATGTTTTGGCGATCGTGAAACCCTGCTTCCCTTTATCGATCCCTGACGAACTTATCCCTAACAGTCAGGATGCCTTGATGCCCCGTAGATCTAACTTTACCATCCGGACAGCTCAAGAGCAGGATTTAACCTCATTGGCAGAAATTTTGACGGACAGCTTTCACTCTTGTCAAGGTATCCTCCGGTGGGTTTATCCCATGCTGCGATTGGGCATTTACGAAGATTTACGCAACCGCATCCGCAGTAACTCACCCCATTACACTTGTTTAGTCGCAGCTACTAGGGTTTCTGGAATTGATGGCACAAAAGACAGGATTGTCGGGACTGTGGAAATCGCTCTGTGCTCCTTCTTCCCTTGGAGAAGCAATAGCCTTCAATATCCTTACATCTCCAATCTAGCTGTCAGTAAATCCTGTCGCCGACAGGGGGTAGCAGAAGAATTGCTCAAAGCTTGCGATCGCAAATCGCTAGAATGGGGTTTTCCGGATCTCTACCTCCATGTTTTGGAAAACAATCATCAGGCACGGCAACTGTATCTGAAAACAGGCTATCAACTCCATCGCGTTGAGCCTAGCTACGGTGCATGGCTTCTGAGACACCCCAGAAGGCTTTTCTTGCACAAGCATTTTCACCCAGCCGCCAGCGAGCCAGAGACAGGGTGATGATTTTCCGACGTTTTGACAGTTTTCTTGACTATTTCATCAACAATTTCTGTTAATTTAGAAACAGCCAGTTACGATCTAAATCTGGGTGTGTACCAGCTACCTTAAAGTTAAGAAATATGAGTTGAAATGGAGAGCGAAAATAAACAGCCTTACCAGACAGCTCTTTATCCAGAAGAAGAGATAATTACCCGCCTGACAACAACAGCTAACTCTCAAGGGGCTAGTGGCATTAACCAGGAAAGCCTGAACTTCCGCAAGGATAAGATGTGTGACTCACCCACAAACAAAATCCTCAAACAGCTTCACGATAAACAGTTATTAATTGTTAATCCTAAGCGTCGAAATGGTTTAATTCTATATAAACGTTATCATGCAGAATTCGCCGGACCTGGTTCGGCAGTCGGAGTGTCATTGGATACCGATTGTCGGAAAGTTTTACCAGTAGGAAATCTTGACTTAATCTCCCCGGAATCTCCTGACGAAAGACAGCGGGCTTATTTAATCCGGCGGCAGTGGGTGCGCCTCACTCTCCAAATTACCGAAAACCCAGATCCAATTAAACGCGCTCAAAAAATTATGGAACAGTTTGAGGGCTTCTTTGATAGCGCGACAATTGCTTATATACCAGATGAAGCATTCGCCCTGTTGGTTGGTGTTTTACCTCATACTGTGAGGCAGGTGAGAGGTAAGAGGTAAGAGATTATCAGAAAAATCACCAAAATTACACTATTCTCAGTAAAAATACTGATTATTAGTCAAGATTGGCGTATTATAGCGAGGGACTAGAGGCTATTGGCTCAGGAAGAAAACTGTAAAATCAAGGGTTTGAGGAATTGAGAAT
>DOIX01000126.1:0-191 GCA_003511885.1 Cyanobacteria bacterium UBA11153 | reverse complement strand
AAAACTGTAAAATCAAGGGTTTGAGGAATTAAGAATGTCCTAACTGTCCTGGTGGTTGCTATGCTTGACATGCTACAAACCGAAGTGCGGATCGAGAATGATAAGCTGCTACGCATTTAAACCGGATATTTTCAAGTTAGGGGAAAAGTCATCAAACCTTCTCAAGAAGCTCCCCTGCACCCCTGCTTCCC
>DOIX01000407.1:18818-20625 GCA_003511885.1 Cyanobacteria bacterium UBA11153 | reverse complement strand
TTGTTAAGAAAGATGTTTATAAAGTATAGCTTAATAAGGGGGGTTGGGGGGGTGACAAATTTGTGATTGAAAAGACCAATTGACATAACTTATCCTCAAGATAGGGTGAAGAATTGGGATAGGATCGTTTTCGGTTTCTTGCCAAATTTATCGCTCCAATGCTTCACCCCTACCCTATCTATTGGGCTACTTGAGCAAGCTGATTTTCAACCACAGAAGTATTGTCTTCTTCCGTTTCCGCATCAGCAGGTACTCGGTGTAATTTCGCACCAAGCAGCCGCAACTTATCCTCCAAATTCTCGTAACCCCTGTCTAAATGATGGAGTCCTCGAATTGTCGTTTTGCCATCGGCTGCCAATCCTGCCAAGACTAGCGCTGCTGATGCGCGTAAATCTGTTGCCATGACGGGCGCTCCTGATAAAATAGGAACGCCGCGAACTAAAGCGATATTATTTTTAACCCGAATATCAGCACCCATGCGATTCAATTCAGGAACATGACCAAAACGATTTTCAAACACAGTTTCTGCGATCGCACTATTGCCTTCTGCGAGAGTTAGCAATGCCACAAACGGTGCTTGCATATCGGTGGGGAATCCCGGATAGGGCAAAGTTTCAATATCTGTAGCCCGCAGATGTCCTGGGATAATCCGTAAAGAGTTAGCATCTTCAGCAATTACTTGACAGCCCATCTCATTGAGCTTGGCAATAACTGGAATCAGATGATCCGATACAACAGGAGATATCAGTAACTCAGATTGAGTAATTGCGCCAGCAACTAAGAATGTCCCCGCCTCAATGCGATCCGGAATAACGGGGTAGTCTACTGCATGTAAACTGGGAACACCATTAACAATAATCGTATTCGTCCCATCACCGCGAATTTGAGCGCCCATTGCCCGACAAAAACCTGCCAAATCAGTAATTTCTGGTTCCCTGGCAGCATTTTCAATAATCGTTTCGCCCTCTGCCAGCGTCGCCGCCATCATGATGGTTTCCGTCGCCCCTACGCTAGGGTAATCCAAATAAATCTTTGTACCCTTTAAGCGCTTGCTACCCGTCCCCTTAATAAAGGCGTGAACTACCCCATGTTCAATATGAACCTCAGCCCCCATCGCTTGCAAACCCCTGACATGGAGGTCAACTGGCCTCGCACCGATAGCACAGCCACCAGGTAATGGTATCCTGACTTCACCCAATCTGGCTAATAATGGACCGAGAGCAAAGAAACTAGCACGGAGTTTACTTACCAACTCGTAAGGTGCAGTTGAACCATTGAGATGACGGGCATCAATTTCCAGAGTATCGTCAATCCGTTCCAGCTTTACGCCTAAAGCCGAGAGAATTTCGCCCATCATCCCAATATCTACCAGGGATGGTACGTTTCGCAGTCGGCAATCTTCCGGACAAAGTAAAGAACCTGCCATAATTGCTAAGGCAGAGTTCTTTGCTCCACTAATCTTGACATGTCCTTTCAGGGAGGCTCTACCCCAAATTTCTAAAACGGATTCTTGGGCTGCGGGTGCAGAGTGGTTATCTTTCATCATGGGAGAGGGAATGATAGGTTTATCCTCCAGATTCACGGGATTGGTGACAGTTATTAAAATTTGTTTCGATTCTACATTAAAGTTGACAAATGTCCAGTCTTTGGGGAGTGGGGAATAAGTTTGACCCCTCCCCCAGCCCCTCCCCTACTAGGAGAGGGGAGGAATATTTGACCTCTCCCCCAGCCCCTCCCCTACCAGGAGAGGGGAGGAATATTTGACTTCTCCCCAAGCTCCTCCCCTAAGCTGCGGCGCATCTAAATT
>DOIX01000407.1:5958-18532 GCA_003511885.1 Cyanobacteria bacterium UBA11153 | reverse complement strand
TTAAATGCGTAGCAGCTTACCAGAAGAGGGGAGAAATATTTGACCTCTCCCCCTTCCCTTGCAGGGAAGGGGGCTGGGGGGTTAGGTTTTTCTATTGACTGAAAGTTATCAGATTCGACTACAATGCGGAACCCGGGACTTGAACCCGGAAGTCCTTGCGAACACTAGAACCTGAATCTAGCGCGTCTACCAATTCCGCCAGTTCCGCTTGCTTGGCTATTTACTTTGCAGTTTACCATCATCTAACAATGGAGGGTGTTTGTCAAGGGGGAGCAAATTTAGTTGCTTTCACCATCAACCCGATTTCTAATCTGGAGAGTCTCACAGCTTATCCACTAATCTAGGGCTGCCCTAATTAAAATTACTGTACTTCGGACACTACGGGCAATGGCTTCGGGAATATTGCCTTGAATTGCTTGTTTTAATAATCCTTCTCGACTTGCGCCTAAAACTACGACATCGCAGTCTTCTGTTTCGGTTAAATTAATTACTGCCTCAGCCACATTATGAGCGCGAATGGGAATTTTGGTGATATTGCCATCAATCTGATTTGTCAAAGAAGCGATCGCAGAATCTAAAATTTTGGTACTGGGGGTATCTTCTCCGGGTGGCAATACCTGACACAGGTTGAGATGGGGCGGGGTACTGCTTAAGGATAGCAAGGGAGGGAGGAGCGCGATCGCTCTTTGAGAATTTCGTCCCCCGGCAATGGGGATTAACCAGCGGTTGAAGAAGGGCAGTGGGTAGGGCGGCTGTAATTTTTCGCCCATTTTCACTAACATAACATCACAAAATGCTTGTTGAATGATTCTATCTACTACATTGCCAAAAATCATGCCGGGATTTGAAGTATTTCCCCTCCAACCCATGATAATCAGATTGATATGTCGTTCTTTAATCGTTTCTAAAATAGCTTGGGCGATATCGTGAGATGTTCTAATTTGGGTGTGGACTGGCACTTGTAAATCTCGTCCTATTTTTTCGGCTTGATGGAGTAACCTACGACTTTGGGTTGTTCTAACTGGGGTTTCGGCTGGTGGATGAGTGCGAGAAACTAGGATAATTTGGAGACATTCTAGCTCATAATCTTGCTCTCTTGCGATCGCGGCTGCTAATTTTAAGAGGAAGGGCGTGGTTTGGGGATTGGCAATGGGTACTAATATTCGTCCTTTTCCTGTTGCTGGGGAACGGGTTTGATATACTATGTATGATGGTTCGGGATGGAAGCCAGTTTGATTGCTATCTAAACGATCGATTTCGCCCCGAATAATATCGCTGCGGGTAATAATTCCGACTAATTTTCTTCCTTCGGTTACGGGTAAACGACTTAATTGATAACGGTTTAAAAGATAGAGAACATCGGCTAAACTTGCTTGGGGAATTATGGTGACCGGATCTCGTGTCATAATATCTTTTAACTTGGTTGCCCCTGGTAAAGGACAACTGGGCGGATCTCCTTTTCCTTGGGTAGCATTTTTCAAATCGGATTGGCTAATAATACCCACTAAAAGACTATTCTCAACTACAGGAAATCCTCGGTGAGAGGAACGAGAAATAACTTTCATTGCCTCATCCAGGGATATGTGGCTGGGTAAGGTTTCGACGTGGCGCTGCATTAAATCGGCTGCTCTTAAGCCATCTAGAGATTCATTTGTTGAGGTATTTTCCGGTTGGGTGTAGCCATTCCATTCTAATAAACGTTGATAGAGAGAACCCTTGGCAAATTGATCTGATATTAAATAAGAAACTACCGAGCCAATCATTAAAGGTAAAACTAAATTAAAATCAGTGGTAATCTCAAAGACAATCACAATTGCTGTTAGTGGCACTTTCGATACGGCACTAAAAAATGATCCCATTCCTGCCAAAGCATAGTTAGTCGGATTGCCAAATCCTAAAATATTTTGTTCGCAAACACCCACTAAATAACCTAACGCCGAACCCAAAACTAGAGAAGGATGAAATAATCCACCTGATGCACCACAACCGTAAGAAACTAAAGTTAATAGGAAATAAACTACAAAAGCAATACTTGTGAATTTCCAGCCTGGTTCGCTACTAATTAGTAATTCTTGTAATCCACTATTATTACGGAAATCTGGTGGAAGTAAAGCGACAAAAGCACCACAAATAAATCCCGCTAAACCAACACGGATGGGTAAAGTCAGATTGAGTTTACCAAAGAGGGTGAGGGAAACAAGAATACCCCGATTAAATAATGCTCCTAGGAATCCGGCGCAAACACCGAGAATTAAATAAAAGGGAATCTCCGGGGCAGAAAAACTACTGGAAATATTAGTTAATTCCAGATTCAAATCTAAATTATTACCACCAAGAATCCGAGAGATAACTGCACCAATAAACGAAGCTAAAATAGCCGTACCGAGAGTTAATCCCGAAAAATCCTGAAGTAACTCTTCAACAATAAACAGAATCCCCGCAATGGGGGCATTAAAACCAGCCGCCAAACCCGCACCCGCACCCGCTGCAATCATCTGACGGCGATGATTGGGAGAAGTCGGAAACCAACGACTAAATTGTGCCGCCAAAGCCGCACCAATATGAACAGTTGGTCCCTGTCTCCCCATGGTTAATCCTGCCGCTAAAGCAAGTACAGTACTTATTAATTTAACGAAGGCTACTCGTAAATCTAAAGAGATGGGAAACTTAGCTAAAGCCGCTTTAATTTGCGGGATACCGCTACCAGAAGCTTCCGGTGCCAAACGCTCAACTAAAAAACCAGATAACCATCCCAAAGAGAAGCCAAAAACAGGTAAGACGAAAGCAACAGGTAGTACTTCAGACGCTTGTATACGCCAGGAACCAAACCAACCGATACTATACTTGAGAAAGACAGCAGACAAACCTGATACTAAACCAATTAAACAAGCTTCTGCGATCGCAAGTCTTCTGCGGGGCAGTAGCCATTGGCGAAAGTGCATTAGTTATAAGTTATTTGTTGTTCGTTATTTGTTCCACAATAATTCCCTCCTACCTCTCAGCTCTCACCTTTCATCTTTTTACCTCGTGGAGACTCCCGCTATAATCCGCTTCTGATTTAGCGGCGGGTTGTTTACCTTTCCCATATAAAGAATATTCCCTCACTCTTCCCCAGTTACCGAAATACCTTCGATAATGAGAGAAGGAGTATAGCAAGGTCCATTCCAATCGGCATCTTCTCCTAGGGATACTACTTGTTTGAGGATATTGTAAACATTCCCAGCGATCATGGTATCCTTAACGCGACCGATAATTTCTCCTTTCCTGACGCGGTATCCTAAATCGACGTTGACGGAAAAATCACCGGATATCCCCGCACCGCCTCCTAAAATTTGATCCACAATTAAGCCATCATCCAATTGTGTAATTAAACTATGTAATGAACCCTTGCCCGGTTGAATCAGTAAATTAACTAAACCTGGAGTAGGATAGCTGCCCATACCGGGGCGAAAACCATTGCCCGTCGTACCCATACCGATTAATCTACCAGTAGTGCGATCGCAATAAAATTGCTGTAATTGTCCTTCCCGAATCAGTAACAGGGGGCGAGTTGGCGTACCTTCATCATCAAAGGGGCAACTATAGGGGCCAGTATCGGGTTTTTGGGATAGAGTCAGAGTATCTGAAGTCACCATTTGACTTAAACGATTATTCCAAGGAGATGAGCCTTCTAAGACTTGTTTTCCATTTAAAGCAGCTTGCACTGTATCCCAGAGTAAATCTGCGGCTTTAGCAGTTAATAAAACTGGCACTTTTCCCAGAGGAGGTGCAACATTTTCTTTTGCCCATTCCAGTCTTTGTAAAATTTGCTGGACTACTTTTTCATTAGCCAGACTTCTCCGTTGCGTCTGTCCATCAGATACGCTTAAAAAGTCATCTCCTCGTACCCATTCTCCTGACAAAAAACAACTGAGGGTAGTATCAGTGTGATAGCAATCCAATCCTTGAGAATTAACTAAGCGAGTAGTCTCCTCCTCGCAATCCCATTGTCCCATACAAAGGACTTCCGGGAATTCCTCTCGAATTGTTGCGATCGCATTTTTCCCCATTTTCACTAATTCTTCTACCGATACTTTCTCCCCCAAATCTGGATATACTTCACTTCTTGCCTCCGCAAGTTCGACAATTTCCGGTTCATTAAGTTTCGTCATTGCTAGTGCCTTATCCACTAACATTTGAGGTTCAACCTCACCATAAGCAACCGCTAAACCCGGACGATTTTCACGCCATAATCTTAAGGCTACACCTTCCGCCTGAGAACTTTCCAATTGCTTGAGGCGATTCGCTTCAAAAAAAACAGGCTTCGAGAATGATTTCGATTGATATACTTCACTGGCATTTGCTCCAGATTTCTCTGCTAATTCTATTAATTGTTCTGGTTCCATATATTTTGAGTTTTTTACGATCATTTTCCCTAAGCAATAACAAATATAGCTAGGGGCTATTGGATCGGGGATCGGGAAAAAAGCTGTCTAATCAAGGGCTTGAGGAATTGAGAATGTCTTAACCGCCCTAGCGGTTACTGTAACCAAAAACAAATAACCCCTAACTATTTTATCGGAAAACAAGTCTGATATTTGGGGCATTTTCGATTCTTGAAACCCCAAATTTTCGCCACTTCTTCCCCTAGTCTCTATCCCCTAGCCTCTAGTCCCTAACTATAACTCTTGCAACAGCCAAAATCCAGCAAAATTTTCGGAAGTAGGGCTTGACTGAATCGCCAGAAAATGCACTCGATTTGCTTGACTCTTAGCCGTCTCAAACCCTTTAGCTTCTTCAATAATTTGGGAATCTCTGATAGTAGAGAGAATCCAGCTATCACTTGCCCCAGTTTCTAATAACAATCTTACCCTTGACTCGATTTCCACCCTAACAAAAGCTAACTCTAGCCCTGACATCCAACCAGCCAGAGGTTGAGCGCGCTGAGAATAGATAATAATTCCAGGAATACGAGTATCCGGAGTCAATCCCATCATTGAGAGGGGAAACGCTTCTCCAAAATCAATATCCCACTCCGACATTTCCTCAAATGCCGCCGCATCCAAAGTGACAAAAGTCCATTTGTCTCCCTGCAAAGCTTCCGGTAAAGGTTGAGGATTCTGAGGCGGATAACGTACAAAGGAGGATGCGGCGGCAGCGGCATCGTATCCGGGTTGATGAGGATAAAAATCCTTCATTCTTTCTTGTAACCACCTATCCAGTCTATAGGTGCGGCGCGACGCAAAAGCGGAAATACCCAATTCTTCGCAGGCTTTAGTAATCATATTACTCATCTGACGGCGAAAGAAGCGAATTTTCTGAGGTGGTTGGGGACTTTGGGCTATCGCCTTCTCTAGGGCCTCTCGCAACCAAATAGAATTAACTTGTTGATTAGGACAAAATTCACAATAGTGAAACAGCGCCTCAGTAGATTGGCGCATATCTAAAGGAGTCTCGCAAATTAAGACTTCCCATATCTTTTTCTGATTTTCGTCCAAAATTGGACGGGAGTAAAAATCCAGTTCCCAAACTATACCCATGCTCAAACGTTTTAGTTGACCCTTTCCTTAATCATACGGGTCAGTGGTCGATCTTTTCGCATCTCTTGGGTATTCCGACATTAAAGGATGAAATGTATCATCTGTTAGGGGTATCGGCTCTTACCTTCCCCATTCCCCACCTCGGCATCCGCTCTTGTAGCAGTTGACAGTTGACAGTTGATAGTTATTTGATGCCCATCAAACCCCATATCAAGCAAGGCTTCAAGGCTCTCTTCATGACATTATTTCTGCATATACTGACGTGGCGGTTGCTATACCTTCCCCATTCCCCACCTCCGGATCCGCTATTCCATTCTATATCCCCTCTTTTGACTTTTGCGATATGACACTATTGAAACCAGCAGATTATTTGATTTTAGTGGTTGATGATTTGCGCCAAAATCTCCAATTAATTGGGAGAATACTAGAGAGTAAAGGTTACAAAACTACCTTTGCTAGCAATGGCAAACAAGCATTGTCATCTGTTCAAATTACCCAGCCAGATTTAATTTTATTAGATTTAATTATGCCAGATATGAATGGCTTAGAACTTTGCGAACAGTTAAAACAGAATTCAGATTATTCCCAAATACCCATTATATTTTTGACAGCTAGTAACGATCGAGAAAATTTAGTCCAAGCATTTAAGAAAGGAGCAGTAGATTACATTATTAAACCTTTTAAAACAGCAGAAGTCCTAGCACGGGTAGAAAATCAACTCACTCTAAGTTCTCTTCATAAACAACTTCACAAACAAGCTGAAACACTTCATCAGGCTAACCAAAAACTGCAACATCAAATTAGCGAACGTCAACTTTTAGAAGAAAGGTTGATGACTTCTGAAAAGAGAATTAGGGCTATTTTTGAGGCTATACCAGATATTTCTATAATCCTTCATATTGAAAACGAGCAGATTGGCGATTTAGAGGTTTTGCCCACTTATCCAGTTTGTTCTGGATTAGAGAATATGGAACTATTAAATCAAACTATTGATCGTTTTTTAGATCCAGACAAAGATCGGGAATGGTTAATTATTGCCAATAAAGCATTAACAAGCAAAAATACCATTAATTATGAATATAGCTTAAATATTAACGATCGCAAAAAATAGTTTACAGCGACAATTTCTCCATTTGAAGAGACTTCTGTAATTTTTGTAGCGCGGGATATCAGCGAGAGAAAGGAAGCAGAGTCAGCCTTACAACTTGCGGAACAAAGATATCGTAGTATCGTAGAAAATGCGGTAGAAGGAATCTATCAATCGACTCCGGATGGACGATATATTAAGGTTAATTCTGCTCTAGCGAGAATCTATGGTTATTCTTCTCCAGAAGCATTAATGGAAGCTATAACAAATATTGAAACGCAGTTATATGTCAATCAAGAGCGTCGCCATGAATTTATTAAAACTCTAGAAATTAGGGGAGTAGTATCTGGATTTGAATCAATGATTTATTGCCAACATGGTAGTACGATTTGGATTTCCGAAACAGTACGTGCAGTTCGAGATATCCAGGGAATAATTATTTACTATGAAGGTATTGTTTCTGATATCACAGCCCGAAAACTAGCACAAGAAGCAGTAAAATTCCAACAGAATCAAACAGAAATACTATTATTAAATATTTTACCTCAATCTATTGCCGTTCGCTTACAAGAGGGAGAAAATCCTATCGCGGATCGCATTGAAGAAGTTAGCGTATTATTTGCAGATTTGGTAGGATTTACTGAATTTTCCTCCAGCCAAACTCCCAGATAATTAGTGGGAATTCTCAACACTATTTTTTCTGATTTCGATCGATTATCCAAACATTATGGTTTGGATAAAATTAAAACCATTGGCGACGCTTATATGGTAGTAGGAGGATTACCTACTTCAGAAATTACTACCCAGACACAATCCCCTCCAGAGCAAAGTTTTGTAGAAATCGCCGCCCGTACTGCTAAAATGGCACTGGATATGCAGCAATCTATTGCTAACTTTAATCGCAAGTGGAAACAAACATTTCAATTAAGAATTGGTATTAATTCTGGTTCCGTGGTAGCTGGAGTGATTGGTATTAGTAAATTTAGCTACGATATTTGGGGCGATACTGTCAATGTTGCCTCCCGGATGGAATCAACAGGTTTGCCAGGAAAAATTCAAGTTACTCCTGCCATTTATGAGAGATTAAAGCACCACTTTATTTTTGAACAACGGAGTGCAATTTCTGTGAAAGGCAAAGGTGAAATGGTGACATACTGGCTTATCGGTAGTATCGATAGCCCCTATTGTGTATTAAACTTATAGATCCCTCCCATCCTAATTATCATCTATGACTGAAAATCGTACCGAAGTATTAGCAGCAAATGAGGCATTTTACCGAGCCTTTGAGAAAAAAGATATTGAGACAATGAGTGGTATTTGGTCCCAAGGTACAGGCAGTCTTTGTATACATCCTGGCAGGAGCGTGCTGCGCGGCTGGAAGGATATTCGCAATTCTTGGGAAATTATCTTTAAAAACACCAAATATATGGAGATAGAGACGGAGATTATTTCCATGGAAATTTGCGAAAATATTGCTTATGTCATTCTCATTGAAAAAGTTTTGCAAATTAATGGGGGGAGAAATCTTAAGGCTGAGTCGATAGCGACAAATATTTTTGAGTTTATGGGAAATAAGTGGTATTTAGTCCATCACCATGGTAGTCCGATAATGCGTTAAGGGGAATAATAATGTAATAACCCAAGTTGCCAGTTATAGCTTTATTGCTCTAATGGCTAATAGTCAATTTTTTGATCTATCCTATTAACAATTAATCTATCTTCAATAGACTCAAAAAGTCAAGCTATTCTCCTATTTCTGGTAATGCGCCTTGCATTTTACCTAAAAAGTTAATTAAATCCTTTAATTGTTGATCTGGTTTGACAATTCCTAAACCTCTCACTGTTACCTTGCCGGGAGTATAGACAAAACGCGATCGCAAATGTTTGGGTAGTTTCTCTGCTAAGATATTCCAAGCTGGTTCTTCCATTGGTGTTTCCAGTATTACATGTTGTTTTCCTTCTGATTTTATTCTACTAAATCCTAATGATTTGGCAATTTGTTTGAGTTGTAGTACTCTCAATAATTGTTGCACTGATGAAGGAATTGGGCCGTATCTATCGTTCCAGTCTAGGGCAATTTGCTCTAATTCTGCTTGAGATGTTGCTGCTGCTACTGTTCGATAGGCGGTCATTTTCTGATCTACATCTGGGATATAATCGGCGGGAATAAATGCGGTGAGATTCAAATCGATTTGGGTATCGTCTACTTTGGGAATTTCTTGCCCTTGAATTTCTTTTATGGCTTCTTGTAACATTTCCATATAGAGGTCAAAACCAATGGCTTCCATTTGCCCAGATTGCTCTGCTCCTAGGAGACTTCCTACTCCTCGAATCTCCATATCTCGCGTTGCTAAATGATAGCCAGAGCCTAGTTGAGTAAATTCTTGAATTGCCCGCAAACGCTGACGGGCTGTTTCGGAAAGTTGGCGATGTTTGGGATAAAATAACCAGGCATGGGCTTGAATTCCAGCTCGACCAACTCGTCCGCGCAGTTGATATAATTGGGAGAGACCAAATTTATGGGCATCTTCAATTAAAATCGTATTGACTCTGGGAATATCTAACCCGGATTCAATAATTGTGGTACAGACTAAAATGTCCGCCTCACCGTTACTAAATGCCAGCATAGTTGATTCTAACTCGCTTTCCGGCATTTGACCGTGTGCGATCGCTAATCTTACTCCTGGCACTGTCTGGATTAACTTTGTCCCTAATTCTTCTATCCCTTCAATACGGGGTACGACGTAAAATACTTGTCCTCCTCTATCTAATTCCATCCGAATTGCGGTGCGAATGGCTTCTGCATCGTAAGGTGAAAGATGGGTTTTAATCGGGCGACGGGAGGGAGGTGGTGTGGTAATTAAGCTCATTTCGCGCACGCCGGATAGAGACATATAAAGAGTGCGGGGAATTGGCGTGGCGCTTAAAGTTAGAACATCAACTTGAGTTTTCATGCTTTTAATTTTTTCCTTTTGATTGACACCAAATCTTTGTTCTTCGTCAATCACTAACATGCCCAAATCCCGAAATTTGACCTCATTACTTAATAATTGATGGGTTCCCACTACCACATCTAATTCTCCGGTGGCGAGGCGACGTTGAATATCTTTACATTCGCTAGCGGTGCGAAAGCGATTCAGCAATCCTACATGGATAGGATAAGGCGCAAACCTTTCTTTAAGAGTGTGGTAATGTTGTTGGGTAAGGATAGTCGTTGGTGCGAGAAAAGCTACCTGTTTTCCCGCCGTAACTGCTTTGAATATCGCCCGAATTGCTACTTCTGTCTTGCCAAAACCCACATCCCCACAAACTAATCTATCCATGGGGCGATCGCTCATCATATCGCGTTTTACATCTTGTACGGCTTTCAGTTGATCCGGAGTGGCTTGATAGGGGAAGGAATCTTCTAACTCCTGCTGCCATGGGGAATCCTCTGGAAAGGCATAGCCAGTTTTTTGCGATCGCTGTGCATATAATTTCAGTAAGTCTACTGCTAATTTTTTGATCGCTTTCCGGACTCGATTTTTATTCGATTCCCAGCTTTTACCCGACATTTTATTAAGTTGGGGCGGACGACTATCGCTACTTCTAAATCGCGATAAAACTCCCACTTGATCCGCCGCCACTCGTAATAATCCATCAGCATATTGTAAAACTAAATATTCGCGAGTTTGGTAATCGATAGTTAAACTTTCTAACCGAATAAATTTACCCACTCCGTTACTTTTGTGAACTACATAATCCCCCTCACTTAGTTTATTCGGATCGATCTGTTTAGATGCCGCACGGCGACGCTTGCGAATGTAATTGGGGGTAGCTAAACTGTGCTGTCCAAAAAATTCTCTATCCGTAATTAGAGCAATTCTAAAGGTAGGAATAACAAATCCTTCTAATTCAGCAAATCCCGAATATTTGACAGCAATAGGTGTTTTCTGTATTTGCAATCTATCAATAGCTGGAAAGTCGCGAGAATTGGGGACAAACTGTGCGGGACAGTCATGCTCTTGTAATAGGGAGACGGAACGACTGGGTTGAGCCGAAACCAACCAAATAGAGAAATTTTTCAGACTAATTCCACCATAAATCTCCTGTTTACCTCTAATTATTTCAGCCAATTTAGCAAATTGATGCGGGTTAGTTGGGAGCGGGCGACTTGATAAATTAACGGCTGTTTCTATAGTTGTTTCTACCAATTCAGACAGGAAAACTATCGGTAATTGTTTATTTGTTTCTTCCTTCCTACTCCCCATCTTAATTGACTCATCAAAGGAACAATGGAGACTGGGCAGAGGTTTAACAAGAGATGTTAATTGTTCTTTTACATATTCCAAAGCGCGAGCGCAATGGGCGCGACATTGATCCGGTTCATCAATAGCAATAATGGTTTCTGGCGGGAGATAATCTAATAGGGAAGCCGGATTTTGAAAAGGAATACGAAGGAAGCGACGACTACCTTCTAGATGCCCGCTAACTTGCCAAGCCGTTTCCTCTTCTGGAGAGAGATAAGTTTTGACTACTTCTATTTCTTCTGGGTTGAAAGCTTCAGTAATAATGGGGCTAAAATCAGTAGGAGTTAGGACTAATTGTTCAATTTGATCGAGCGAACGTTGTGTAGAAGGATCGAATTCCCGTAATTTTTCTAACTCATCCCCAAACCATTCTAATCTTACAGGCAATTCCGCAGCAACAGGAAAAATATCAACAATATCTCCGCGCCGACTCCATTCACCTTCTGTTTCTACCGAAGCAACCCGCTTATAACCTAAACTTACTAAATTTTGGTCAAGTTTTTTTGACTCCCAAACCATACCTTGATTGAGAGTAATGCAATAAGGCGCGAAGGCGGCAATTGGCGGTAAATGAGGTTGAATTGCCCTATGTGTAGCAACAATTGCAATTGGTTGTTTGTTGTTATTTGTTGGTGGCTGGTTATTTGTATTGCCAATCGTTAATGACGGATGATTAGTTACTAAATCCGCCAAAACTTGCATTTGTCCCCAAGTAATTTCCGATTCCGGATCGAAAGGTTCATAAGGAGAAGCTTCTGAACTAGGATATAAATGAACAATTGCCCAATCCATCATTTCCAGTTGAGCACTCCAACGACTAGCTTCTTCCAAGGTGGCACAGATGACGCACAAGTTACGCCCGCTAGCCTTAGCTAAGGCAGACGTAACTAATCCTTTTGGCAAGCGCCCGATACCATTAAGATGTAGAAACTCCTGACGATTCAGTTTGGTAAGGAGTTCATTTGTCAGGGGTGCGCGTTGTAGATTCCGAACAATTGAGGAAAGAGCCATGAGTTTTTGATAGTTTAGTAGTTATATAAATTTGTACTAAGCTGTTACGCAGCTAAATTATATACTTAAGACAGCCAACAAGGAATAGAAAATGGTTGAGAGGCAATTATTTGGGATAGTTTGCCTTTTTTGAAAATATACAGTTTAAATGCGTTGATAACTATCGTTCTGGAATTAAAAAAATATATTTTATCATGACTTACGCAAAACTTCGATCAAGTAACTCGTAGCAAGTAACACCCGTAGCAAGTAACACCCGTAGCGAGGAAGATCCTCGCACTACACATATACAGAGTATCCGAGTAATTTTTGGGTTAACAGTTCTTGACTTTCTTCTTTCATAAATTAGAATCGGTAATTTCAATAGTGATTCTCTTAAGTTAATCTCCTTCATATTCGCCATAGACAGGATATTCTCTATCATCTGCTTCTGATTTAATGTCAGCGATAACTCCGACTCGGAAACCTATTATTTCGCCATCTGGTGGAACGGTTATTTGGGAACTATTATAGTCGATGTAGTTCTCACACATCTGAATCATGTCTGTATCACAAATTAAAATTGCCTGTCCGGTAGCTGTGACGTAACCCATTAATTTTTGTTCACTTCTCCTATTTTTGTATAAATAATTAGGAAATAGCCTAGTAAATATAGCAATCCTAAATCA
>DOIX01000407.1:1608-5658 GCA_003511885.1 Cyanobacteria bacterium UBA11153 | reverse complement strand
CAACTCATTTAGGATTGCTATAGATTATCAAATAATTGAACTCAGGTTACATTTCAGGTGAGTGAGGCAGAGAGAAACTTGGCTTTTTATAAGTAAAAGCTATTTTTTCCAGCTTTTTCTTTTAAATTATTCAAGTACATCCTGGTTCCCTGACAATATGAATTAATGTGAAGCACCTGGAAGGCTACTATTGACGTTGTGGTAGAAACGTAGTACGATTTGCTATTGAGAAAGCTCATGAGATAATCCGTTTTTATAACCATTTTGGAAAAAATAGGCAAGTTACCGAATTAAAACCCAGTCTCAGTCTAGGTTTAGGCCAGAGGGGTTAAAGGAAAAAAAATACTACAAGTTATCTATCTTGACACTAATTTTTGGCTTGTAACCAGGAGAGGCGATTGACAAACAACTAAATATATGTATGGCAATTCAATGGTGTGATTAGGGTGGGAGTCTATCGGATAAAAGTTTCCAGTAGGATAGTGATAGCTAAATTTGTATTGGGCAGAAAGTTTTGAATTAATTGAGATTTATCCATTGTAAGGGTGTAGAAAGGGTTTGAGATTCCTTCCTGTGGGTCGGAATTACAGGATCGCCTTGTCTATGCGTAAGTACTAATCTTTTTAAGGTGATGAATGGAGCTTTGTACCCTTGATTAATCAAGGGTTTGATTAGCATAATATGTAGTTGTCAACTGTCAATTGCCAATTGTCAACTGCTATAGATGTTTTTATCTTCTGAATACCCGATACTATAACTATTAACCCAAGCTCTAATCTCAAACCCCTCTCTGTCCCTTGCTAACTCCCGATTTTACCCAATTCTCCCATTCTGACTGGACTTTCACACCGACTCTAACATAAATGGCTTCCATAACTAACGAAATTTTGATTATTCTCCTCCTCATCTTACTCAATGGTATCTTTGCCATGTCTGAGATGGCAATCGTGTCAGCCAAGAAGGTGCGTCTGCAACAGCTTGCCGATAGAGGAAATCCTAAAGCCCGTGCGGCTTTAAAATTAGCGGAGTCCCCCAATCATTTTTTGTCTACGGTGCAAGTTGGGATTACGGTGATTGGTATCTTAGCAGGTGCTTTTGGTGGTGCTACTATTAGCGAGAAACTGGCGATCGAGTTGAAACGGATTCCCCTGTTAGCAGCTCAAGCGTCAGGTCTTGCTTTATTTATTGTAGTTTTTGCGATCGCCTATTGTTCCCTAGTACTCGGAGAGCTTGTCCCCAAACGACTGGCATTAAATAACCCAGAAAGAATTGCCATTAGCATTGCCGAGCCGATGGGATTTTTGGCAAAACTTACTGCACCTGCGGTTAATCTTTTAAGCTATTCTACTGAATTTGTCCTGCGCCTGTTAGGAATTGAACCTTCTACTGAGCCTGAAGTGACTGAGGAAGAAATCCAAATCTTAATTGAACAAGGGACTGAAGCTGGTACTTTTGATGAAGTTGAACAAGATATTGTGCAGCGGGTATTCCGATTGGGAGATAGAAGAGTTAGTTCTTTAATGACACCTCGTTTAGATATTATATGGCTTGACTTGGATGACTCTTCTGAGGTAAATCGTCAGAAAATACTCAATAGTTCCCATACTCGTTTTCCTGTCTGTCAAGGTGGACTAGATAATGTTTTGGGTGTCATGCAGATTAATACTGTTTTAACTCAATGTCTGGCTGGTAGTCCTATCGATATTACCAATTCTTTACAACAACCTGTCTTTGTTCCCGAAAGTACGCGGGCGTTAAAAATCTTGGAATTATTTAAGCAATCTGGTCCTCATTTAGCACTGGTAGTTGATGAATATGGAGTTCTCCAAGGATTGGTGACGCTCAATGACATTCTCGAAGCACTAGTTGGGGATATTCCTTCTATAGATGATACCGATGAACTTGAAGCCGTACAACGGGAAGATGGTTCGTGGTTAGTAGATGGGATGTATTCTATCGAAGAGTTTCAGAAACTATTTGACATTGAAGAATTGCCGGGACAAGAACGAGGTAACTATCATACTTTAGGTGGTTTTGTGATTACCTATTTAGGGCGAATTCCGGCTGCTGCCGATCATTTTGAATGGGGTGATTTCCGCTTTGAAGTCATGGATATGGATGGTAATCGGGTTGATAAAGTATTAGTCATGCCGCTGCCAAAAGATCCTTTACAATCTCCTGATAATCTTGAATAATTTAATTCTGGCGATCGCAACCCTTTCTCTTGAGGTAAAATAACTAATCTAAACGGCAGAATTTGCGATCTCGATCGAATTGCGGCTCCTGCCAAGAAAAGGCAAAATGACTCACTCCATTGATCCCCGGTATCCTCTTCCGAATTGCCTCCATCTGAGCCTCCAAAGAGGGACGATTGCTGACAGATTTACCCCAAGTACCTGCTAAAGCTGGCATTATCTTTGTCTGAGGGGATGCCCTATCCGCTACTCGCCTCACTAAATCTTCAATACAACCAGTATGCCCGCATACTCCATAAGACATGGGATGCCACTCTAGCATGGGGGAGAAATGATCCCAAGGTTGAAGTCGAGAATCGTACCCACCTTCCCCAACTGTTTGGTTGCCATCTGGGAAAAATACTGCCCCTGCTGGGATGCCAGCCCTTTGGGCAGGGAGTGAGGCTACAGCCAGAAAGTCTAGTACTCCTTGAGCAGCGTGGGCAACTGATAACTGCCACAATTGCCAGTTAAGGGTAGCAGTTGAATCCTGACTATCAGCGATTCTACCTTGCCAAAGGGGAGTTTCTTCTGTGGGGTAGAGTTTCTTCACCTCTACCACATCACTAGTACCAATCGAACCTTTGCTGATATAGCGTTTAATTAATTCTAGACCTTGATTATTTAATGCCCTACTATAAAGTGCCTGGGTGGAAGCTTCGCTGTAAATCCACAAATCTTTGACATTACTTGCCACTGAATCTGAACCACTGCCGCGAGGATAACGAATGTAATCAAATAAAATACCATCAGGTCGTCTTCTTAGGACTGCTTGGACTAGCTGATAGTAATCACTTTTTGCTTGATTATGATAAGGATCGATGAATGTTTGGGATTGATCGTGAACATAATTGATGCTATTTTCTCCTCTACCATTAATCGCCAATACCCCTTGGCGATTCGGGATTTGAGAGTAATTGTAACCAAAATTCATCGAAAATAACCAGGCATAAACCTCTAAACCCCTTTCCCTGCCTTTTTGAATCGTTTGCGCTAATAAATCTACCCTTTCCGTACCAGGCGATCGCAATGCTGATGGCCACACGGTAGGATTATCGGAAGATGGTAGCAATACCTGTCCGTCAAAAAACACTTCCAGGTAAACTTGATTGTAGCCGCGATTGACAATCCGATCGAGAATGTAATCTATGGCTCCGGCACGGATATCACAGGGGTACAACCGCAACCACACTGCCTGAGTTTGAGGCCAAGTGCGATCGCGACACTCTTTTAAGTAAGCTGCGTGCTGCTTTAAAATTGCTTTATAGCCTTTATCTGCCTCTGGATTACCTTTTAAAGCATTCTGTCTTAAATTTTCTTTTTGGCTAACTACCTCTTGGGTGAATTTGCAATAATTTGATGTTTGAGCCTCGGCTCTTTGAGTTAACCATACCTGACCTACTAAACTATTACCAATCCATAGGGCTGCCACACTGCTACGATAAATATGTTGCCAAGACAACACCTTGGTCTTAAAACTCTTAAACATTCCTACAAACACCACCAAAGAACACCAATTATATCAATACTCAATTGTCGCTAGTCAATAAGCACTGCTATACAAACTCTTCACCCAATCAAAAACGATCGCAATTTTTTTGTCCTTGTTTTCTACTTTCAGCGATTTTCCTCATCTTCCGGAACATTGCTGAATAGGGATTGGGGAGTGGGGAGTGGGGATATTTGTATTTCGCCCCTCCTCCCTTATCCCCCTCTTCGGGCTGTTTCACGTTCAAAATTTGACAAGGCGATAAAGCAGACTGACCGGGATTTTCAGATTCTAAATTATCCTCAAAGAAAATTAGGGATTAATTAT
>DOIX01000407.1:0-1400 GCA_003511885.1 Cyanobacteria bacterium UBA11153 | reverse complement strand
AAGAAAATTAGGGATTAATTATTACGAAAAACCTCTATTCTCCCCTCCTCCTCTGCCCCTCTGCTCAGAAGATCCCCAATTTCTTAAAGGAGAATGAAACAGCACTGCCTGCGAGCTTCCACGCCCTGCTCCCTTTAAGCCCCTCGTCTCAACGCACTCTCTACCTGCCGAAATTCAGCCTCTAGCCGATCCTTTAAGGTTTGGGGTATAGGACGGTTGGGGCTGCCGCTATAATGGCTAGCCAGGGCATTAAGGGCGGTTCTGATTGTGGTAAAAGAAGTGAGACTGGATAAGGAGCGATCGCGCCGATAACGAGCGGCAAATTCATTGATACTTTGACGCGCTTTTGCTTGAATTGCTGCCTTATCTGCCGCATCATCGGGTAATTCAATAGCGGTTCTCATGGTATTTAACAATGTTAAGGCATCCTGGCGGTAATTCCCAGTCAAGCCAGTCACACTATTTGCCGAACACCCCATCAAGCCGATGACCAGAACCAAGACAAGGGCGACAATCTGTGATATGTAGCGCTTCGTAAGCATGATTGACAACTATCAGAATTTCAAAATTAGAATCGATCGTAACGTAAATTGGTCATTTGGGGATCGGTACGCCAGTATTGACAAAAATAACGTTATGAAGAGAGCCGATAAGCCTTGCTTCATAACGGGTCTGATTTACATCAAATAAGTGTCAACTGTCAACTATCAACTATTAACTATCAACTGCTATAACATGTCCCTGGGCAATTGAGCGAGTACAGCACCAATTACTCGGTAGTGCCGAAGGCCATCCCATCCGCACTGCCTCTGGACAGATACTATGAATTGTCAACTGACAATCAATTAATTGAAATCCTTCCTTGTCCACTTGCTTGATCGCTTGTTTTAAAATTGAATCATTTTTGAATTCAATAGTACGGTTACACTGAATGCAAACTAAGTGGTGGTGATGATTTGGAAAAGGCTGATTGAGTTCGTAATGTTTGTGTCCTTCTGCTAATTCTAGCTCTCGCAAAATACCCATCCGCGCCATTAACTTGACGCTACGATAAATTGTCGATAAACTGATAGGTTCTCCACGCTGTTCGAGTAAATCGTGAAGTTCTTCGGCACTCAAGTGATTTCCGCGCGGAAGATTTTGAAAGACGTGCAGTAGTGTTTCCCGCTGTGGTGTCAACCGCCAGCCTCGCGAATTGAGTTCAGCCTTGAGGGAAGTAGCCGTGTATGCAGGCATGATTAAACTCTCAAAAAACAAGCTTTATTGACAATGGTAGCGAGGTACACTTCCGTTTGCAACAGAATCAACTAATTGAGAATTAATCTCAGAACAGGGAGTGGGGAGCTGGGGAGCTGGGGAGAATGGGGGTTTTTCGTAATAATTAGGGTTTGCTGAAAAAG
>DOIX01000159.1 GCA_003511885.1 Cyanobacteria bacterium UBA11153 | reverse complement strand
CCGATGTGGCGGTTGCTATAACCTCTAACTTCTATTTATTTTCGCTAAAATTGGTATCAATAACGTCTTGGGTGAGAAAGCCATGAAAACCGTACCATTTTCCCCAGTATGCCACCAAAATCAGTTAGTAGTAGGCGCTTTAGCGCTCAAGCGCTTACTACTAACCAGATTAAATCCTCTTGGTGCAGTAATAGTTTCTGGATCGCTCGTTTCCGGATATTTCGCATTTCCAGCCCAAGCACAAGTTAGATCTAATTTTTTCCAAGAATTTAACCAACAATGTCAGCGGGCAACCGAAGCTTCGGGTAGGAATTTAACTCAAAGAAGTAATTATGAATTTCGTCAGGAAGAATCCTATGGATTACCAACAGAAAAACAAGCTAGTTTTTCTGGTTGCGATTTAAGGGCAGCAAATTTAAGTGGTGCAAATTTAAGTGGAGTGGATCTCAGTGGAGTTAATTTAAGTCCCGCTACCTTAGTCGAAAAAGCGATTGTAAGTGAAACTCCGTCTAATTTAACAGGAACAAATTTTAGTCAATCTAAACTTGATTATGCAAATTTAACTAAAGCCATTTTGACTAATGCTAATTTGCAGGGAACTCGTTTATATGATACCAATCTGAGCGGAGCAAATTTAGCAGGTGCTAATTTAGACGGTGCTTTTGCTTCTTACTCTATCTTATATGGAGCTAAATTAAATGGTGCTAGTCTGGTTGGAAGTAACTTTACGGCGGCGAGAATGGCAGGAGCAGATTTGAGCAATGCCAATTTTGTCCAAGCTAAGTTAATCTTTGCGGATTTAAGAAATGTCAAGCTAGTTGGTGCGAATCTTGCCAATGCTGATTTCAGAGGGGCTAATCTCACGGATGCAGATTTAACTAATGCAGTTGGTGCTAATTTAAACGGGGCTAATTTGTGTAGAGTAATTTTACCTAATGGGGCAAAATCTGAGGCAGGTTGTGATTAGTTGAGGCTTGCTAAATTAAGGCATATCAGTTGATAGTTGGTAGTTGATAATACCATTTCTCGAAAATCGCTGAAGGTTGATTCCTTGATATATGGTTATTTAAGCCGTTGCATCTCTCCAGTTACTTTTGGGAAATGGTATAATTTGCTATGGAGTTCAATTTGACCTCTTGCAAAAGTCAAATTCATCCTCCTCAATCCCCCCCGATGCGGAGGGAAAAAATCTTGCTCGCTCTCCGTTTCCGGGAGGGCTGGGGAGGGGTTTGTCGGATTTAAGAGAAGAGTATTGTATATTCTGAAAAAGCCGTCGCCCGGTTAGCTTAGAATCACAGGGGATTCATTCAGGGGAGGTATTAAGAATATTGCCAATACAATAGTAAAGATCCTATCAAGGAAATCAAAGGAAAACTTATGCGAGAAAATTTGATTAATTCCGCAAGATTTGTTTCACTTGATTGGAAAGAATTGTTATTTCCCAAGATCACGAATATTAACTCTAAAGCTATTAGTAAATAAACCAAATAAAAGGCATAGTCGAGAGCAACGACATAACCAATTCCATCTGGTAAGGCATCTAGCAAACTCAAGTGAAAAAAGACAATAGCTAAAAGCAAACCGCTCAATAATTCGGCAGATATATTCTCGAATGGAAGAAATAATAATCCATAAGCTATAGCTACAAAAAACCACAGTGGCAACAAATTTTTGATACTAAATCTAATTAAATCTCGCTTAATATCGATCTTGACATTAAACTGCGAGTATTCTAATTTTGAGTTAGTCTCAATCGCATCCTGATCCCCTAAAGTAGACTCATTAATTAAAGTATCTTGGTAAAATGATAGTTTTTCAGGAAGCCAAGAACTGATTTCATCAAAAACCTGTTCTTGCCACTGCTTAGATATTTTATTAACAGAGCTATCGCGCATTCCTATCAAGTCTATAGCATAAATCAGCTTGTCTCTAGTGAGGTTAGAGTGACGAAATTTTATAAATAGACTCTGATTATCGAAAGGGTAATCGTGAAAGTCAAATTCTTCATGGAAATCTGCCTTTACCCGGTATACATTAAGATTAGCACTCTGATTTTTTTTGACATTTATTGGCTCATCTAAGGTTAACTTTTCTCCGGAATCTAGCCTTGCTATACCATAGTTTATGAACTCAATTTGATCTACATCTACATCACCTTGATACCTAAACCACAGGTAAAAATCAACTAAATATGTTGACGATTTTTCATCGAGATCGCTAATTTTATTGAGATCTATTCCTGCATAAACAATATTAGTTTTGTAAAAAAACCGCTCCCCAATATTTACAATTTTCTCCTTGGCTATTTCTTCCTGAAAATTCCTAACTGATTTGAGATCCGAAATAGCTTGTAGTTGAATAAAATCTGAAACTAAATTCCCTTTATAAAAACGTCCTACAGCAATAGGTACAACAGCATTTCGTCTTGAATTAAAGTAAAATGTCTTTGTTCCTTGAACAGCAGTTTCTGGGCTATTAATCTTCAATAAAGCTTCTCTTATTAAGTATCTATCTTGTTTAATATTTTTGCCCGTAAAAGGTGGTGTCTGTGAGTCTTTCTGTGCCAATAGGGTACGATTTATCGCTTCCACAACTAGAACAGTGGCATCATAGTAAGTAGCAGCAGACCAACCTGGCGTATCTTGATAAAGATCTTGAATTTTTCTTCTAAATTCCTGAGTGCGATCGTTAGCAACATCATAAACAAGTGGAACTGTAGCTGATAAATTTCTAGTAAAAAATCCTTTGTTTTCGCGCTCTTCTGGAAAATTTTCAAATACTTTAGCAATAGCTTTGTCGCCTAAATCATCACCACCAAATAACGGAAAATTCAGATTTTCTCTTTTCATTTGGACAAGCAAATTAATCACTTGATCCCGATTAGTAGCTAAAACTAATGCTTGTGGAGATTTTCCATTGTCTTTGAGCTTTTTTAATTCTTGAATAATCAGATTATCTGTGACTGGGCTTTGATTTTCTGGTAACTGCCACTTAGAGATAATTTCTCCTCCCAATTTTTTGAATTCTGCTTCAATAGCTTGACCTAAGCCTAAACCATAAGCATCATAGCCATGGATGAGGGCAATTTTTGAATACTTCAGAATTTGTTTTAGATAATTAGCAATAAATTTACCTTGGTAACTATCGGCAAAAATTGTCCGAAAATACCAATCATTATCTAGAGTTACTGAATCAGCAGTTGCGGAACCACTGATTGCAGGAATCCCTGCAGCTTGGTAAATTTTTCCCGCTGCCTTGGATGTGCTGCTAGAATAGTGACCAATGACAGCAATCGCATTGGATTTCACAATTTTTTTTGCTATCTCCTCAGCTACTTCTACTTTGCCATGATCGTCATAAACTTCTAACTTTAATGATTTTCCGTCAATTCCTCCAGCATTATTTACCTCGTTTATATAAAGTTGTGTCCCTCTCAACATAGACTTTCCTGCTTCTTCAGTTGCTTCCCCCGCATTGCTTAAAGGAACAGCCAATGCTATAGTTATACTATCTTGGCTTTGTCCTTGTAAAACCCCAATACTAACGATAACTATCACTTCAAACAGGATAAAAACTATCCAAATCCAAATTTTCCTGGTAAACATCTTGTCTTCGCTATCTCAACAATATGATAAATTATATCAAAGCATAAAAATTTAGCAATAAATGTGAAAGTCGCTTTGACAGAACTTACGCAAACTATCTATCTGTAGGGTGCGTTATTCTCCATCTAACGCACCATCCACTATTAGTAGTGTGACTGATTAAGTCATATTTGATACAATCTATGAATAAGGAATAAAAATACATCTCTTCTACTCCACACTTTCCGCAAAATTAACCTTCTTATACAATTGACTCAAAGACAATTCCACATTAACTGAAGAAAGGATTAGCTTATCATTTTCCGCCTCATACTCCGTCAAAATCCATTTATTATCCCCAGTCTTGACATACTGCATTACAGCATATCTAGTTTGGTCAATCAAAATATATTCTTGAAATTCGGGAATTGAACGATAATAGAGAAATTTATCGCTGCGATCGTAATCTTTAGTAGATTTAGATAAAACTTCAGCAATTAGCCGAGGATTTGTCACTGTTGTGGTATTTGTCCCGTAATAAATAGGCTGCCCTTCAATTACCATGACATCAGGATAGGTAAATTCCTGATAGCGTGGTATCCACAATTTAACATCCCCAATATAAACCTCGTATTTTAGCTCGTCTAAGGCTAAACTCAAACAAATATAGAAATTGCCTGCAAGTTTATTGTGATTGGTAGTGCCGCCAGTCATTGGGATAATTTCTCCATTGTGATACTCATGTTTACCATCAGCTTTTTCCTCCAGTTGTAAATATTCCTCTGGAGTATAGTAAGCTTTAATCGTTTTGATTTCAACAGTAGTAGTTTCCAGTTTCATAATCTTGTTTCCGTTTATTCTGCTAAAAGTTCCTGGGGATTCAGGTAATAATGCTAAATTTTCACCAATGAAACCTTTCAGTATCCACTTCCTCAACAATCCGGTTCGCGATCGCGGTATCACTGAAATTATGAGCATACATATCCCGAATCATTTTCTCTAATCTCTTTACCAATTAATTTAACTGATTCACCAAATTGGGTGACAATCAATACTTGTACTGGTTCGCTGAAAATAGAATCTGTAACAGTAACATTTGGCTTGAGTCGCTCGATTTGCATGATTTACAGTTACCCTATATAGTAGAGGTAAATGGGAATCGGAAAATTAATTAGCCATGAATAAGAGATAGTAAACCTCTCAAAATTGTAACTGCGATCGCGCCCACAATCATGGCAAATACAATCAATCCCCCTAAAATCCAAGCCAAAAACCACCAATCCGTCTTTTCAGATGACTGAGAAACCTTAAAATGTTCTTCCAATAGCCCGATATTTTTCGTATTCGCTTTCCACGCGACATCAGCTACATCCCCCACTACGGGGACAGTGCCCACCACCATATCTAAAATAATATTTACTACCATCTGTAGCAAAATATTTCGCGATATCCCCATTTTTGCCGCTTCCACCACAATATAAGCAGAAACAGCAGTAGTTAAAAAATCACCCACACCTGGAAATAATCCCAAAATCGGATCTAGTCCAAACCGTAAAGACGTTCCCGGAATTGGGATCGCATTATCCAGCAAATCGCTCAACTGCCGTAACCGCTGGACTTTCGAGAGTTTTGAATTGTCAATCGTCATCCACTTATCTCCCTATCTTAGGATATTGTTAGTATATAACTCAAGTTGCTCCTGATAGGGTTAAGCATTTTGGATCCCCCATTATCCCCCTTAATCGGAAACTAGCAACTTGCGTTACATAAAATGAAGTCTAACTCATAACGCAGGGAAGGGAGGTAATAACGAGCTTTATGGAAAATATAATAGAGGAGATGTCTAATGAGTAATGATGTCAAACAGTGGCTAGCCGAAATCAAAGACTTGAAGCAACAACTTGCCGATACAATTCGCGATCGCGACGCGGAGCATGAAAGTGCGGTAAAATGGCGGGAACTCTATAATACCGAAGCCCAACAGCGCCGTACCGAAAGCAAGTTGGCACAACAGCAAATCGAAACCCTGAAAGCGGAAATCCAACAACTTCAACAAGAGAGTCTTCAACTTAAATCAGAAAACCCCAATGCCGCCGCCGCTATTGAGGAGGAAGTAGGCAAGCTGCAAAAATTTGAGGAATTGCAAGCCAAACTCAAAGAAGTTATGCTAGAACGAGATCGCCTCACTGATGCTTTAAAAATCGAGCAAGCAAATCACGCCCAAACCCGCAAAAGTCTAACTGCTGTCATTGGCGATACAATCGATCAATTAACCAAAGAAAGAGCAACAAATAATAAGGAAGGAGTCACTATCAAGGCAGAAGAGGGAATGGAGAATAAACTATAGGGAATGGAGAATAAGCAAAAGAATTCTGTCAGTTATCTAAATCCCAATCGCGAATAGATAATAGAGGAGTGGATCTCCTGGATCAACGTTGCAGGTTACAAAGCTGCTATATTATTCTTAGATTATGGGTAGGATACCTGACAATATATGAGAGCCGATCCAAGCACATCCTGCAAAAATCTATAACCAGCTTGCTCCAAATCCCCCGCCAAAGAAAAAGTCAAACTCCGAATTCTAATCCTACCAACCCTGATATCCAAAGGCTCAAATAAAGGCATTGGATACACCAAAATAGCATCCTTGCACCCCGTCGCTTCTGCATAAGCTACCACCTGAGCAATGTCACTTGACGCGGGTGCAGTAGGAGCTTTGTACTTAGTATCTAACAGATATTTAGCTACCCCCGTTGCCACATCTTGCAGCACCAAATCAATATCAAAATATATATTATTCCCTTCACCGACATACAATCTTTCTTGAGATTTAATATCTAACCCCTGTGGCAATAGAACAGTTTCCCGATGTGCTTTCAACCACTCAGCTACAAACCGTTCGTAGAGTCGCGCCATGTCAACCAAAAAAGGTAACATCGGACGTTCCCCCATCTCAAAACTCGGCGCAATTTGTTCCAAAAAGAATCGACAAAGCGCGTGTAATAATCGATAATCTTCATTCAAACGGTTGTACTGTCGCCCCACACAAACTTGTGGACTCTTTGGCTGCAAAGTCACCAAACCCTGTAACAAATGATAAGCTCGGCGCACAGTCGGTAACACCCGTTCCGTACACAAACCACTCCGAGCAATACACCAAACAGTCCAAGCTAAAATCTGATTTTCTTCTACATCAGCCGTGTGTTCCTCATAATCACATGGCACTTTAATATTCCAAGGTTTACTAATAACCTCTCGCACATTAATGCGTCCTCGTACATAAGGTAAATACTCAGTTTTAGGCAGATAAGCACAATAAAATCCTTGACGACCTCGGTTAAGAATTCGATTAGCTAAAATATCAGCCAATCGCTCATAAAAATCCTCTAAAGTCTGACAATTAAAAAGCCCTTCTAAAAAACAAAAACTCTTGAGGTCATAGGCATATTCCAACATCCCCAGAAGATTACCCAATTGCACTTTTGGACGCAAAGCAAAGTGGAAATCAGGCGTTAACGGGATATGTCCCACCCATCCTCGTGCAGTCAGTCGCCATCGGTTCCCAGTCTTAGGAGAAGGGAAATCCACAGCTACCTGTGTCTCATAATTGCGCCACAAAGTTTCCCCCACCGCATCGGGAATTTCCGACTGGGCCAACAGCACCGGAATATATTCAACTAACTCAATTATTCGTGGAGATTCTGCACTCATGGGCACACCTCCTGCTTTACTTTATCCCAGCGAAACTGATTGACTTTACTCGGTTGATCAAAGAAATACTCCTCCAAATATGGCTCAATTTCTAGTTTCCAAATACTTTCAATCTGCTGAGTTATATCGGGTCGCATAAAGAAGCTAATACCTATTTCATAATGGTGATTTCCGATTTGTTGATTTAGCTGCTTTAATATTTTAATTAATCCCTCCACCGGAAACTCAATAGAAGCATGATAGCGACGTAAAATCTCGTAGTTTGGGGAGAGAGAAATAAAAGCAAATCGACGGCGTAGTGCATGGTCTACTAATGCAATGGAGCTGTCTGCTGTATTCATCGTGCCAATAATACGCACATTATCTGGAATGCTGAAATTTTCACCTGCTGCTAGTGTAATTTCTTCATGGCGGTACTCCAATAAATACATCAATTCCCCAAAAACACGAGCCACATTAGCGCGGTTAATTTCATCAATAATTAAAACACAAATATTCTGACAGTTACGTGCTTTGTGACAAAATTCCACAAACCTTCCATCAACCAACGGGTAGTCTAATTCTCCATTTTTTCTTTGAGGACGAATACCTTGTACAAAGTCCTCATAAGCATAAGCGGGGTGGAATTGGACAACATCCATAAAACCGTCACCACCACCAATTAAATGTTTAGCTAACTTCTTAGCAATATAAGTTTTACCCGTGCCAGGTGGCCCATAAAAGATTGCCTGCTGTTTCCGTTCAAGCGCCTGTAACCAAAATTTTAATGTTTCTTCCTCAATTCCAGTATCTTTTGCACATTGGGCTAGGGTATATTCCGGTTGCAAATTCATGTCTTCAATATCCAATGGAGGATTTACAAGTTCATCTACATGTGGTAATTTTTGACTAAATAAATTATATTTATTAATACCAACGAGCCAATGACAAAACATATCGAATAAGTCATCGTCTCGCAAAGCTGGTACACCTGGTATGTGCATATATTGAGCCAATTCTTTAATCAGCTTACCTCCAGTAATATTTATAGCTGGATAATCTTGCAGCTTTTGACTATAAGATGTATAAGCGAAGTAATTGATAACCTGTAGCAATTCATTATTCACTAATAATAAACAATCGGGTAGAAGTGTGTTAAGAATAGGGGTAAGGATTCCTGTATGGAAACCCATAGAATAAGCTAATGCTGAAAACTCCTGACAATGTGCTGACAATTGAGAAGGATATTGATGGCAGCGACGGATAAAAGTTAAAAGCGATACTGCTACTTTTTGCAAATCTTCCGGCTTGATCCAATTTGCCCCCTCAAACCATTCTTTTATGTCTTTTGTGATTCCTGGAGTATTATCTATCGAGTCTGCGCTTTGAAGAGTGTTAGCACTTTTACTGTAAGGTAGTAGCTGTAGTAATACTGCTTCGGTTACTTCTTCTCCAGACTCGAATTCAGAGAAAATTGCCTCAAAATTCCTCTTCCTCTCCTGACGCTGCTGATTGTAGACGGATATGCGACGCAGCCCAGCAGGTGTATTAGGATATGATTGAACAAATTCCTGAAACAGTCTGATAAATTCAGCTTTCTTTTGCATTAACATGAACTACTCGTATTTTTGAATATAATTTAATGGTTAAATCTTTTAGTCTGGTTGTTATATCAAGTCTCTAAGATCCTACAACAGTAGTTAAGCCTGATAAAATGTAATCCCATTTGATTATTATCAGTTTCTTGTAGCATCGCTTTGGAGAAGTGGTATTATCGATGACTACGCCCGCCGCAAGCATCGTTAGCGATTGCTGTTTGAGCTTCTCCTAAAGCATGAATCATGTCATATTCAGTCTTTGCCAAGTAACGATAACTTTGGGGAGGACGCAAGTAAGACAACTTTTTTGGTAAGTCTTCTAAGGGAACAGGTTTGTCAAAATGTTTGATATTTTTGATCAGGATACCAACGATTAATGAAGCCCCCTGATAATATCTGTCAAATTCTTTACGGCTAATGCCAACGCTGTCTTTAAACTCTTCCCAAAACTTTTTAAGCTCTTGAGATGATGCTTTCCTTTGAATAACACGCTCCACCTCAAATGAGCCTACAAAAACTTTTTCAGGAGATGAAACATAAACTAAAACAATATCTCCCTCAGTTAAACGAGTGCGAACTCTACGCAGTTCAACTTTCTTAGTTTTCTCTTTGAATATTTTCTGGGCGTACTCGGGTTTTATTGATAACAGTAGTATCGTATAATTCATAAACAATTAATTTTGAATTTCAGACCTAATTCCTAGATTATACACTCTCATAAAGCATTGTCGTGAAATTCGCTCTGGGCAAAGAAATGATAAACTTTTTTCTGAAATTTCTCGCATTTGTTTGGCAGGTATAGGGCGATCAAACAACTCAATATCACTAAACCTAATTACCATTATATTACCATACTTGTCTGGCTTTACCAGATCTAGATCGCTCAACTTATATACCCCTAATTGTTGGAAACGTTGATAAAGCTCCTTGGGTTTGTCAATGACAACCTCATCCACATAAGAGCAGGCTCGCACAGATTCAACTTCGTAATATCCTTTTCCTTTTCCTTCTTTCTGTGTCCCGCTTACATACCATAAAATTCGACAGTGAGATTGTAATCCTCTTGAGTTTTTCACCGCTCGATAATAGACAGCTTCGCAGTTGAAGGCCATTTCTGGTTTTGCTCCAAATAAGGTTTGGTTAGCTAATCCTTCATCGAATAAATCTGCTGCCCATTTAGGTTGAATTGGAATGATAAATGTAGGAATTTCAGCATCAATAATTTTAGCCGGAAACAGAAATCTTTCTATGTCTACTGATGCTTGAATATCCTTAATAAGGTCTTGTGTGTTAAGACTCTCTGCAAGTTTACGACAAATCAGATATTCTGCTCCCAAGCTAGAGCTGAGATTGGCGAGACGGATTGATAGTTCAGATGCAGTTTCAGTTACAGCTAAGTTTACCTTTAACCACCCATTTGTAACTCCTCTGAAGGACAAAGTTTCCTGAATAGCTGTCATCACGGTTTCTGCTAAGTGCGCATCAGTAATCCTTGTAAATTGCCGCTGTTGGCGAGCGGAATGTAATATAGATTTAAAAATTAAGTGGCGTACAAGCGTCCCTGATAGAGGATTATTCACTACTCGCAGCATCGGAATTTCTAGTTCATGTTTTTTCTGCCTGCCATATACGACTAAAGCAAGTAGTTGGTTTTCTCCTTCTCTAATAACCCAAGACTCAAATTTATCTGATTCAGTAAGAAACCGACGTAGCTGCTGCTGGAATTCAGCCTTTGTTTCTCCTTTTTCTTCACACTGAAAATAGTTACTTAATAAATCTTCTCCGCCCTTTTGAACTGGTATTTTTTTTAGCTGCGTAGTTCCAGCTAAACGTACAGGCTGATAGTCAAGTTTTCTGCGCAGTTCGTCTAGCTGAGTAATTAGATCGTTAGGGCGAATGATTGATACTCTAAAATTTTCATAAATTTCACTACTTAATTTTAATAATTTACTATCTAGGGTGACAAAAACTTGAGAGTCAGAGGCAATAGTTCTAGCTAAGTGACGCACCTCAAGTTCATCGATCGCTGTCCCTTTATCAGACAATAAACGACTTAAAGAACTAACAACAGAATCAAAATTTTGCTGACTTCGTAATTTGGTAAAATTTTGTTTAGCAAAGTTACGTTGCTTATCTTTTTCTTTGCTATCCTTTAACAAACTTATTTTATTAAATATTTCATCAGTTATGCACAGCTCTAATTCAGTCTGTAGCCAATCAGCAAATAGAGATTTTGATTCGGCAAAAATCATACTTTTATCTGTATAAATTTCCTCAAAAATTTGCGTATCAATAACCACGCATAGTCTGGACTGAAGTTTCTCTGTAGGAACAACATCAAATAAATCTGGATGACCGTTATCGAACCACCAATATGTAAGTAGCTTTCCATCCTTACTCTTTCCTGGTTTCTCATGTTTTGCAACAAAACCTAGCCTAGACCACATTTTTTCTAACTTAAAATCCTCACGGCAATGTAAGCCAATTCCCTGAGATTCTTTAGTAATTTTTTTGAGATTATCGACAAGTAATTTGGCTATTCCTTTACCTCGATGTCCTGAATCAACGCACAAATGAACTAAGCTATGGCGCTTGTGTGTTGGGACATACCGATATAAGAGATAGCCGATGCAATCCCCTTGAGAATCTACAGCGACAAATATATTCCCACGTCTGGCGTGATCTTCAAAAGCATTATGAGCAAAAAAGCCAAGAGTTTTTTTATTGGCATCTCCCAGTTTTATGACTGTTTGTAAATATGGGGATTTTTCGTCAATTACTTCAATCTTCACTTTTAATATTTATCTGTTTTCGGATATCTCTTACTGATACTTATTTGCTCCCTCTCTCAATACCTCTCCGAAGCGGGGAAGGGAGCAAGTTTTTACTCCCCCATTTGTTAATCCCGCATTTCTTGCCCCCCCCTTCCCTCGCAGGGAAGGGGGCTGGGGGGTTAGGTTTCCCCTAACTAAAATGGACAAGTAACATTAATCAAATACCCACCCGCTTCAATCACAAAATCATCATAATCGCTATCATTTCCCACTTCAACTTGTCCCCCATCTTCCCAAGAAATACGATTTCCCTTGACATCACCACTAATACCACCATCTAAACTACCCAAAAACTTAGCAAACCGTTGAGTAGATAAAACACTGCGGCGAGTTTGTCCGCTGGGGCTAACTGATTCTAAGTAAAATACATACTTATTATTAGCCTTAAAAGTGAATTCAGTCAAGCGATTAGCAACTGTTCCTCCTGCAACTGTTCCCACATAATCAACCCGCGTACCGAGATTATCTTGTCCGCGAGAAGAAGGTTGATTTTGTCCGTTACCAAAGGCATCATAGGGTTTTATTTCGCGAAATAAAACAGTTTCTTCCCCTGTAGTTTCATTCTTAATCCCCAGCGTTGCTTGATAGGAGCCATGGGATTGAAGGAATTCAAATTCAACAATAGTATCCACAGAAAATTGAACTATCTGATTTCCCAATGCTTCTTGGGCTTTTACAGGTGTGGCAAAGCAACCGATAACTCCTGCTGCCACAGCGCTGATTAGCCACTCAAGTCGGAAATTGCGATGGCATCCGGTGCCCGCTGCCCGAGCGCGCCAAGATTTATTCTCTATCATTGTCTCACCTATTCTCATGACTGAAACTCTACTATTTTAGACCCCATTCCCCAGGATTGAGGATCGATAATCAAGACTAAAGTCAAAAAAATCGTTTCATCCATTCCCTATTCCCCACTCCCTACTCGCTAATGCTTATTCTCCCACTAAGGCATCCACTCCAAAACAATCCCCACCCGACTATCCTTATTTTGCCTTGCATTTTGTTTTTGAATATCCGTAGATAAGCGTAAGTTTTGAGTCACTGCATAACCAAAAGAAAGGGTTGTTATCCCCACTTCATCCCTACTGCCAGGAGAAACAAAAGTCTGAGTTAAGGATATATCTGCTGCACCAGTGCGAGATAAAACTAATCGTATCCGCATTCCTAAATTTACTCCATCTGTGGCATATTCATCTGTTTCCAGATACCGATAACCTACCACTGGTGCAATATTAACATAACTACCCAAGGGACGGAGGTAATAATGTAAATCTGTCCCCAAAGATTCCCGTTTGCCATTAAATGAAGCCTGATAATCTCCACTTACCGTCAAGCCAGTATCACCGATAAATATATCTTCGACACCAAGATTAACTCCTCCCCCTTTGTCAGGAGCAGAAAACTGAGAGTAACCAAGACGTATTCTTGTACGAAAACTGGGATCGTTACGAATATCTTCTAACACATTCGGCACTTTATCCAGCCAGCGTTGTAATACAGGACTATTTTCGATAATTTCTGGACTTAGATCTAACTCTTGGCTAGGATTAGGAGATTTTTCTGGCACTGTTTGACCCAATACTGGTGGTGCCAATAACAACAAAATAATTCCTATTTGCCACCAAGATAATCTTTCCATAAAAAAATATACTATCAAAATAATTTATTGGCTCTCCTCGATACTTGGTGTAAAATGTAGTCTATCATAGCACAGGACGGAGGGATGAACCAGACTTCCCAGTTTAAGGAGTTATTGAAGTTGCTGGATAGTCACCAATCCTCTTTGGCATAAAATTAATTAAACTGTAAATTTTCGGTTGACATATAGAGTGGAGATACTGTATTTTCTTCAGCTAGGCTTAGATATTTACTCTTCTTAATTATCTCTTAAGTCTTAAGCTCATAGCGCAGCTCTCCTTGGCGATTTACTCTTTCCCCTTACCTCTTCTCTTCCCTCTTCCCTCCTCTAATACCAGATGGAAAACAGCTTAATACAGAAGCATTTTCCATAATTTATGGACTTAAATCTAATTCTTGGCTAGAATTGAGGAATTCTTAAGGGATCCTTTGATTTAATGCTGGGGGCGGTAAGAACAAAAAAACGACTCCTATCTGCCACCAAGATATTCTTTTGATAAAAATCTCAACAAAACAAGATGAAAATCAAAATTTCAACAGTCTATCAGGTTATCGACGAATTACAGCAGAAAATAAATAAATCAGCCCATCAAGTAATTTTAAGTAGCTTCAAAATTACCGACAAGCCTTCTTTACGAAAAGTTATAATTATCCCTTTTGTATTGCAAATTGTGGGAATAGTAGGCTTGGTAGGGTATCTCTCTTACAGAAATGGACAAGAGACGATTAAAGATTTGGCTTATCAGTTAATGGATGAGGTAGACAATCGCGTCGAGGAAAATCTCCAACATTATCTAGATGTGCCAGAGCAGATTAATAAAAACATGGCAGCAGCGATTCGCGCTGGAGTTTTTAACTGGGAAGATTTTTCTTCTTTAGAAGGCTACTTTGCTCAAAAACTGCAAATCTATGACACTGTGAGCACTTTTGCGATCGCAACTGAAGAGAAAGAGTTTCTTGCTGTGGAAAAATCTTTGGCGAGCGATTCTTTAATTATCCGAGTTATGGATAAATCTACTAACTATGCCTTTCACTATTATACCGCTAATTCTCAGGGCAAAAGACTTAAACTAACCAAAGTTAGACATGACTACAATCCTCACCAAGATCCCCCTCATAGTCGTCCCTGGTATCAAGCTACACGAGAAGCAAGTCATGGCATTTGGCTGCCAGTTGTTAATCTCTCTCAAGGAGTTAATCGTCCCATATTAACAGTAGTTAACTTTTTACCTTTTAAAGACTCTGATGGAAATTTTCAAGGTGTTTTAGCATCCTCCCTTTTTCTGAATCACTTTACTAAATTTTTACAAGACTTAGAAGTAGGAAATAAAGGTCAAGTATTTATTATCGATCTTCAGGGTTTAATGATTGCCAGTTCCACAGGAGAGACAGGATTCAAGGCAAATTTAGATGCCGATTATCTCAAAAACTTAAATCCTAAAGAGTGGAGATTGATGGCAAAAAACAGCAGTAATTTTCTCACTAGGTTATCCGTAAAATCTTTGTTAAATCGTGTTAAGAATATTGATAAAATTGATAAGACTCAAGCAATAGAGTTTAAATTTGAACAGGATCGCTATTACCTAAATGTGAAACCAATTCGGAATAAATCAGACATAAAATGGTTAATTATAACAGTTGTTCCGGAATCGAATTTTGTTGCAAATATTAATGCTCATAACCGGATTACTTTCACCATTTGTATCGCAGCATTATTCGGATCTACAGTTGTTGGCATTTTAACTGCTAATTGGATTGCCAAACCAATCCTCAACTTGAATACTGCTGCCAAAGCAATTGCACGAGGAGAATGCCATAAAAAAGTAGAAATTACAAGATCTGATGAAATAGGAGAACTAGCAAAGTCATTTAATCTTATGGCAGAAAAACTACAAGAACATTTGACTAAGCTCCAATCCTTAAACCAAGATTTAAGCCAAAGTGAGAGTAAACTCAAGCAATTTATTGAAGCTATTCCTGTAGGGATCTCTATTCACGATCCGACTGGGAAAGTAGTGTACTTTAACGAGATGGCTAAGGATTTACTTGGGATCGAAGATATTCCAGATACCACTACCGAATCACTTGCCGAAGTTTATCAACTCTACCGAGAAAACCAACTATATCCGGTTGAAGAATTACCAGCATTACGGGCACTACGGGGTGAGAAAGTCTTCATTGATGATATACAACTCCATCGTCACAATCTAATTATTCCCTTTGAGGTACATGGTACACCTATTTTTGATAAGGAAGGAAAGATTAACTATGCTATTATTGCCTTTACTGATATTACGAAACGAAAAAAATATGAAAAATTATTAGCTGATTACAATCGCACATTGGCAGAACGAATTGCCCAAAAAACCGCAGATTTAGAAGAGAGTAAACAGCAACTATCCAGATTAATCGATAACCTACCAGGCTATGTCTATCGCGTTACCAACGATCGCAACTATACACCTCAATTTATTAGTGAAGGCGCATTTTTGGTTACAGGATATCGCCAGGAAGAATATCTGATCGATCGCACTATTTCTTGCGCACAAGAAATCCATCCAGCCGATAGAGAAATAGTTTGGGAAATTATTCAAAAAGCCGTTGCTGCCAGAGATTATTATGAATGCGAATATCGAATTATTACTAAATCTGGTAGTGAAAAATGGCTTTGGGAAAGGGGCTGCGGTATTTATAACGAAACAGGAGAAGTTCTCTTACTAGAAGGTTTTGTCACAGATATCACCGATCGCAAAATTGCTGAAGAAAAACTACTCGAAACCCAAAGAATTGCTCATATTGGGAGTTGGGAATATGATATCGCCACCCAAACAACTACTTGGAGTAAAGAAATTTATCAAATTCACGGTATCGATCCCAATCAAAAACCACCCACATTAGATGAATTAATCCAACGTTTTCATCCTGAAGATAGGGAACGCTATATCAAACTCATTTACGAGAAAGCCATTGAGGGACAACCCTTTGAAGCCGATTTACGAATTATCCGCAATGATGGCTCGATCCGTCACATTGAAGCTAGAGGCGAATCAGCCTTTAACGATAAAGGGGAACTAATCCGTCTATTTGGCACAATCTTAGATATTAGCGATCGCAAAGAGATAGAAGAGAAACTACGATATAGCGAAACCCGACTAAATACAATCGTTACTAACACCTCTGACGGAATTTTAATTGTGGATACAGAAGGTAAAATTAGTTTTGCTAATCCCGCAGCAACACATTTATTTAACCTCCCTTTAGACAAATTAATTGACTATCATTGGGGCATACCTTTACAAAATACCTCAGAAATAGATTTAATTGATTTTAATAGCAGAAAAATTCGCACAGCCGAAATCAAATTAACTCAAATTCAATGGATGGGAGACTCGGCATATCTTGTCACCTTGCGAGACATTACTGAGTCGAAGCAGAGAGATAAAGAAATCCGCCAACTGAGTACAGCACTAGAAAATGCTGTTGAAGGAATCTCGCAGCTGGATAAAGAAGGACGTTACATTACTGTTAATAAAGCCTATGCGGATATAACGGGTTATAAACCGGAAGAAATGATTGGTATGGAATGGCCTATTACTGTACATCCAGAAGATAGAGCCAAAATGATCGCCGCTTATCAAGAAATGCTCGCAGTAGGTAAAGTCGAAGCTCAAGCGAGAGGCATTCGCAAAGATGGTTGCATCTTTTACAAACAACTAGTTATGGTAACAGCCTACGATGAAGAAGAAAACTTCATTGGGCATTACTGCTTCATGAAAGATATTACTCATGCCTATCAGGAAGCCATCCAACGCCAGCAAGCTGAAGAAGCCTTGCGACAAAGCGAACAACGCTTTCGGGAAATTGCCGAAAATATTAGTCAGTTATTCTTTGTAAAATCCGCTATTTCAGGTCAGTTTATTTACATCAGTCCAGCATATCAAAAAATTTGGGGACGTACCTGCGAAAGTCTGTACCAAAATCCCCAATTGTGGATAGAGGCATTGCATCCAGAGGATAGGGAATTCGTAGAAGCTTCTCTGAAACAACAGTTTACCGGAAATTCTGTTCAGCGGGAGTATCGAATTATTCGTCCTGACGGTGAAGTGCGTTGGGTTTTTGCTGATATTTCCGCAATCCGCGATGAAACAGGAAAACCACTGCGCTTTATCGGGATAGCAGAAGATATTAGCGATCGCAAACAAGCTCAGGTAGAATTAGCTCAAGCCAAAGAAGCCGCTGAAGCAGCTAACCTTGCCAAAAGCACCTTCTTAGCGAATATGAGTCATGAACTCCGTACCCCCCTCAATGGCATTTTAGGCTACGCCCAAATATTTCAAAAAGCCCCTAACTTTACTCTCAAGCAAAAAGAAGGTGTTGAAGTTATTTATAATTGTGGCAATCACCTCTTAACCCTCATTAATGATATTTTAGATCTTTCAAAAATCGAAGCTGGCAAACTAGAACTCTATCCAGAGGAACTCCATTTTACTTCTTTTCTTCTGAACATAATCCAAATCTTTATCCTTAGATCTAAACAAAAAGAAATTAACTTCAACTACCTAACAGAAATTCCCACAAATACAGTAGTTTATGCCGACGAAAAGCGATTGCGCCAAGTTTTAATCAATCTTCTTTCTAATGCTGTAAAATTCACAAATACTGGCAGTGTCACCTTCAAAATAGAAGTCATTAGTCATGCACAATCTGTCATTACTTCAGCCCCAATAGCAAACCAACCCATATTAAACAATCAACCACCAATAACCACACAAACAATCCGCTTCCAAGTCGAAGACACTGGCATCGGGATGACAGAATCGCAAATAGAAAAAATATTCTTACCCTTTGAGCAAGTCGGCAACACTTCTCATCGTAGTGAAGGAAGCGGATTAGGGCTAGCAATTACCAAGAAAATTCTGGAGATGATGAGCAGTCAAGTTTTTGTGAAAAGTACCCCAGAAATTGGCAGCATATTTTGGTTTGACTTAGACTTGCCCATACTATCACCATCAGAAAGCCTAACCAGCTTCAAATCCACACATACCATCATCGGCTACTCTGGCACAAAACGAAAAATTCTGGTTGTTGACGATCGTTGGGAAAATTCTGCCGTCATCAGGAATATACTAGAATCAATCGGATTTGAACTAGCCGAAGCCGAGAATGGAGAAGCAGGATTAGCTAAAGCCATTGAATTTCAACCAGATTTAATCTTCGCCGATTTAATCATGCCAGTGATGGATGGTTACGAAATGACGCGACAACTCCGCCAATTACCAGAATTTCAAAATACAATTATCATTGCCATTTCTGCCAATGCTTTCGCCGTCGATAGAGAAAAAAGTCTAGCATCTGGCTGTCAAGATTTTATCCCCAAACCAATCCAAGCCGAACAATTACTACAAAAAATTCAAGATTATCTAAAGTTGGAGTGGATTTATCAAGAAATCGAAGCTGAAGAAGAAAATAATATGAGTATTTCAGAAATGCTAATTCCACCCATGGAAGAATTGGCTACCTTGTACGAAGCTTGTCAACTTGGTGACACCGATACCGTTGAAGCAGAAGCTATCCGCATCCAAAAATTGGATCCTAAGTATAATGCGTTTACTCAGAAAATCTTGGCACTTGTAGCAGATTTTGATTGTGAAAAAATTACCAGCTTAGTTGATTCCCTGCAATAAAGGGAAATGGGAAGTGGCACAGCCAAAATTATCGCAACCGCCTTGGCGGTTAAGATGTTAAACTGCTACGCATTTAAACTGTATATCTTCAAGTTAGGGAAAAAGTCATCAAACCTTCTCCCCTGCTCCCTTCTCCTCTGCTCCCCCTCAGCTAAAATAGAGAAATTAAAAGCGTGACAGCTTATCAATTCCTGAAACCATTGATTTTACCCTTCTTCCCTAGCCCCCTAGCTATACCAACAACAAAAAAAGCAGCCTTACCGAATGTGTAAGACTGCCCAAATTACTCAAAAAACCGAAAAATCTCCCAGAAACCCTTAGCGAGCAACACCTTGAGCGTGGGTTACTTCAATCGGCTTCATCAGGTACAGCTGCAAGAATTGCCAACCATTAGAAATATAATGGGGCAACTTCTGAAGAGATTGCAGGAATTTGGGAGTTTTAGAGTTTGCGATCGCACTCAACTTCTCGTTATTCTTAATACAAATCTCCAGACGTTCGTAAAATTCTGGTTTTTCCACATCTAAAATCACTGGGAAAACTCGCCCTGCGGTTTCGTTAGTTTTCTCAATCACGTACTTATCATATTCCCGGGCATTTAACCCAATCGCGGCATAGAAATCCGCCCGCTGAATATCATTCAGATACATCGTCGCAAAGACTGAAAGTAAGAAAAACCGACTCCAGAGTTTCGCCTTCCAATCATTTAACATACTTGGTGCAGCCCGCATAATCGCATCAAAGAAATCTCCATGGCGATTTTCATCTTGACACCAGTTTTCAAAGAAGCGGAAAATTGGATAAATCCGGTCTTCAGGATTTGCTTCTAAATGGCGATAAATTGTGATATAGCGCCAGTAGCCAATCTTTTCCGATAGATAGGTAGCGTAGAAGATAAACTTCGGCTGGAAGAAAGTATACTTATGGTTTTTGGTCAGGAAACCCAAATCTAGCGATAGATTAAAATCCGACATCGCCTTATTCAGGAAGCCCGCATGTCGGGCTTCATCGCGAGACATCAGATTAAAGCACTCAGCTAACACTGGGCTTTTGTCTTTTAAGCGACGACCTAATTCTTTATATAGTAAGAATCCAGAAAATTCTGCTGTACAGGAACGTTCTAGAAATTCAACAAACAAGCGACGGGTTTCACCATCAATACTATCCCAGGATTGATTGAACTCCTCATCCCGGACAAAATGATGGCGATTGTAATCAGCACGAAATTCTTCTAATATCGCCAGCAGCTCGTCCTCATTGGGCGAGATATCCATCTGCGCCATCGCTTCAAAGTCGGTGGTGTAAAACCGAGGTGTGAGCAGGGTTTCCTTGGCGGGAGCTTTTATTCCTGGTCTCAGCTCTTCAAAGGCTGGTTTCTCGAGGGTATTTACCATATCCTTAGTTGCTTGTTATCTTTGCTTAGGATTTCTGAACAGTGGTGAGCGTGGATCTTTGTAGATTACTTAATCCACCTTTAATAGGGGACTGCCTATTGAGTTTACCAGGGTCTTTGTCAGTGAAATAGCCTGTTAAGGTTAAGATTTGCAAAGTTTCTTAACATTTCTTTACTTTTCTCTCAGACAAAGGGCGATCGTGTCGGTACTCATTGCTAATGGCTAATCCCTAATCGCTAATCACTCATGAGAGAGATGAGTATCTCATCGCCCATGGCTGATTGTGGAGCAAAAAAAAATTAACTCTTGACAATTAGCCATTAACCATTAGCCATTAGCCATTAACCATTAGCCATTAGCCACTGAGATTTTAGCTGTCGGCTTCTATGCGACCATAAAAGATACCCTGAATTTTCAGCTCTTCAGGATCGTCAGCACCTAAGTCAGTATCAGAAGGCTGTTCGCTCACGAAAGTCCCGGCAATTTCCCCAGTATAAGCATCCACCTTAGCGACTTGGAGAGAGATACTTCCAGTACGAACTTCATATTGCTTAGTGTTAGAACGAGCAAGTTCCTCATCATCAGCTTGAGCTGGTATAGCAACAGCATTATCGTACCCAGCAGTCACACCACGACCTTTAGGATCTAGGAAAGCCGCACCCCGATAGGAAGGAACTCTGAAGTCTCCTTCAAAGTCAGTAGAGGTGTTGACACTGGTCATATTTGGTTCAGTCGTAGCGACTAAACTTTTAATGGTGAACATGAAAGGTACTTGTTCGCCACCAGGTAACTGAACAGTAATGGCTTGAAAGTCGATGCCATCTTTCTCAGTGAAAACGAGGCTACCATCTTCTTGAGCCGTTAAAGAGCCTGAAACCTGAGCAAGGCTGGAAGTGTATCTGGTTACCACTTTACCCTGAACATATTCAGCCTCTAGCCGCTTGTTGGTAGGTTCTTCCTTAACATAGTAATTAGTGGGTTGCAAGCACATATCCACTATTCTGTAGGACCCAGTTGGATCTATGGCAATAGAACCGCGAGTTGTTTCTGATAACTGCGGACATAGATTTGCCAACCCAGTACCTTTGATTTGATCGTAGGTAAGTTCTTCGATGCTTGTAGCGGTTGCTGGACCTTCACTACAAGCGGTTAATACCCCCAGGCATAATGCCAGGAAGGCAGCAATGATCGCGCGATACTTCATAGTCAACCTCAATCGTCAATATCTGATCTGAAAATTTTTGTTATGGTGGTTCCTGGATCGGTGAGAATAGGCTTGAAACAGCGACGATCTCCTTAAGAGGAAAGAGAGTTATCGACAATTTACTTCACACCTAGTTATGAGCGTTTGCGGCACACGATTAAGGGCGCGATCGCTAAACAGGCTGAACTCCTGCCAGGAGGAACAATGTTCTTAGCACCACACCTTCGGCGTGAACCCCAGCTTTATCTTTAGAGCATTGTACATGGGAACCGTCACTTTTTCTTTGAGATCTGGCTGCTGCCAGTCTCTTCTCCATGAAGCTTCTGCTCCTGAATCGACAAATGTCATCCAAGTTGCTGGTTCTCAATACCTAAATTGCTAAAATCGATATTTGATTGCTGTTGATTGTCAATATCCCGACTTTGGCGAGTTCGGAGTTCGGAGTTCGGTTTTTTCCCTTGACTTTTTTCATGATATAGCAATAGACAAGGCAGTTAAGGCATCAATAGTGAGGGAAGGGTGAAGCA
>DOIX01000303.1 GCA_003511885.1 Cyanobacteria bacterium UBA11153 | reverse complement strand
CTTCCGAGTATTTCTATTTTGGATATCTCTAATACCTAAGTCTAAAACCACCTGAATCTTTGAATTGGCAAGGTGTTCAGCTATTTTTGTTCTTCGCTACTAAATCCTTGTCAATATGAAGCTACTATGAAGAAAAATACGGATATTTAAAAATTGTGTAAAGATTGAAAAATAGGGTTGACAACTCAAAATGGGGGGGGTAAAACTAAGATATAAGCTTAAATTTACAGGACAGATACAAATCATCAGGCAACTACAAATTAATTGAGGATTGAAAATATTTAATCCATCTACACAAGCAAGACAACCCAAGGAACAAGGAAATTAAACCATGAAAACTCTACTCACCAAAATCGCTGTTGCTACTGCTGCTGGTACTGCCTTAAGCATGGGTATTTTCAATATTAATCCTGCTGAAGCTGCTAGTTTTAACTTCTCCTATACTCTCCAAAATGGCAGTATCCTCAGTGGTATGTTGGATGGGGATCTTCAGGCAGATGGGGATACGGTATTCGTTTCCGCAATTAATATGCCTACTTTTAACGGTGTAGCTGGTCCAGATTTACCTTTTGTTCAGTCTGCTATTGGGTTTTCTACTGGAAATTTTGGTCAGACTGCAACCGTTAGTTTCAGCGGTAATCTGATGGATATCATTGCTTGCACCGACTCAAATTGCTTTGAAGGCTTTGCGTTTGAAGGTAGTGGAGCTATTTTTGGCTTTCCTTTGTACGATAGTAGTTCTTCCTACGGTAACACCACTGAACCCTACAACCCACAGAATTGGCAGCTTACAGCTAAAAATACTACCCCTGTTCCTGAACCTGCTTCGGTGTTAGGTTTATTGGCTGTGGGTGCTGTGGGTGTAGTTTCTAAGTTGAAGAAGGGTAAGGTTTAACCTCTCCCCCAACCCCTCTCCTGCGTTAGCGCAGCGGCACGAAGTGCGGAGAGGGGAGCAAGATTTCCAGCCATAACTCTAGTCAACAATCTGACTTTTTCATCTCAATTTCAATAGTTGCTAGCAACATTTGTTTATTAATCTTAAACTCAGGAGTATTGACCTCATCGGTATTAATCTCTAATTCCTGGTCAACTGTACCGCTGCTCACAGTTTGACGCGCCTGCTTGAGAGCATTAAACTGTGCAGTATGTCCAGGTTGTTTAAACCAAAGAGCGATCGCGCTCGACAAATCTCCTATATTATCTGGTAATCCTTTAATTAACTCAGCTAAGTCAGCTAAATCTCCAGCCGAAAATAAGGATGACTGATTATTTAATAATTGGCTAAAAGCTGTCAGATTCTGTTGGTGAAACAACTCGGCTGTTCTTTGCACAACTTTCAGCGGTAAATCTAAGGCTTCTGCAAGTGCTTCCTCTCTCAACCCCAACTCAATCAATCGTGGTATAGATTCTAACTTTCCTTCTGCTTTACCTTCTGCTTTACCTTCTGCTTTACCTTCTGCTTTACCTTCTTCCTTCGCTTCCTGATAAACTTTCGTTTGCTTTAGTTCAAGTAAACCTAACATAGCTTCAATCTCCTGACGGCTCTTTTGTGGCAGTTTGTAAATGATTATTGTCTCGATTAAATCGATTAGGTCACGTCTGATCCTTTCATCTGTTAGCTCGAGGTTGGCTGACTCAATTAAGCGTCTTGCTAATTGGGGTGCTGTTTTTTCTGATTCTATCACCAGTTTAACAACTCCTACCCCCAGTGAACTTGCCGAAGCTTCTCCCAATTCATCAAGGTAAATCCGTTTCACCCAAGATTGGCTGAGAAGTTGGTCTAATTTAGGAGTTTCCTGTCTTTCCACGGTGCGACTTGGATAGATTACCACCACTTCCCAGGGATGAGGTGGCTGATATTGTCGCAAAAATAGGAATAGTTCCCCAAATAAACGATAGTATAAAGTTTCATCTGGTTGGAACTGTACTTCTACTACATATAATGGTGCTTCTGGGTTGTTGGTGGTGGGTAAAAATAAACCATCAAGACGGAAGGATGTTTGTTTTATTTCCCTGGAAGTGAACTCATAGAAGTCGGCGGTTTCTGGGGGACTTTCAATTAGTTCAAAGAAAATCCTGGGGAATGCTTGAAATAAGTTGTAGAAGATGCTGTCAGTTTTCACAATTAGCAGAGAAATAAAGATTATTTATTGATTAGCGGCAACTGTAATTGCCGTTGCAAAGGTTCAGTAGAATCTATAATAATACCCCCACGATCTTGCGCCACTGTATTCCCGATACTTTCCCCAGGATTAGATAACCACAATACCCAGCGACTACCGGGAGGTAAAGTATGGACACTCACAGGATTTTCAGTTAGCCAAATTAATGGTAAATAGGGTGGTTTTCCACCATCATTATCTTCTGCTGCATTCGTCGCCGCCAGAGCTTCTAAAACAACTCGTTCCCCATGCAATAAACCTGTTTTTCCTGTCCACAACTTCACTCCTAATTTCCGAGAACCTGCATAGAAATACATTGATGCTGCTGCAATTACCGCCAGTTCAAAATTTTCCCAATGCCAATGATTACTACTATCTAGAGCAATAATAATATCTTGAGAACCAGTAAATACTTCCAATTCTCGCACTAGCAATTCTCCATAACGTGCGCTAGTCCGCCAATGGATCAAACGGATGGGGTCACCAACTCGATAATTGCGTAAGGATCTAGTTAGATCTTCTGTCGCTGAATTAGAACGGCGATTGCTATAAATTTGCGGGCTATCTTCTCTACCCATTTCATCTACCAATGGGCAACAATTTAGAGGTAATACTGTAGGATAAACAATGGCTGTAGCCGGAGATTGCCGACTCCGCCGACACCAAAATAATCCTAAAGGAGTTCCGGTTCTCATTTGGACTTCATACCAACGATATACTCCCCGTTTTTGGGTGTTATGGAAATAAACCCAGTGATAGAAACTGTGAGGTTCAATAGTTTCTACTGTGGTTTGGATTGGTTTTCCCAATTGTGACTGCAAAACATCCTGAATTTGGAGAAGAGTTTTGGCCTTGGGTGTGGGATTTTCGATATCTATTTCAACTGTCAATTTATCGCCTACAGTTACCGGAGCAATAGGGCGACGGTGGATGGAGAGATGGCGGAGGGATCTCGCTGGCAAAAAAGCTCCTAATCCCAGCAGAGCAAATATGATACCACTGATAACATAAAGCCAACCTGCCATGGTATTAGTCGCCGCACCAAAAAAGCAGATCGCAATACCTCCTAATAGCCAACCTGAGTACGCAGGTGTTACCCAATGAGTTTCTAGCCAATCTGCGATTCGATAAATTCGTTCCATTTTTTCAATCTACTCTGTCTGTAGCCCCGCAGATTAGGGATAAAGTCTTACTATACTAGTGCAGCGTGGCAGAAGTTTCTCACCATTTTCAGAGGCTTGATGGTGGTTTTTTCTCCCCTGCTCAAGAGATCGAGATCTCATAACTGATGGGTTATTTCTGCCCACCTGCACTAGGAGCCTAGTTTCTACTGCACCATTTTAGTGGTGTCACGCCGCTGCTGTATGTCGATTCAACTATTTCCCACTTAAGAATCGGCTTCATCTCGGCTATTCTCTCGTTGTTTTTCCTGCAATAGTTTCTCCTGTAATAGTTTTTCTAAGTCTTCATTTTTGAGAATCTCTTCAATCATCTCCCTGACAGTATCAGACATAGTGATACCCTTGAGGTAGCAATAGAGTTTAAATCTTTCCTTGAGGGCTTCAGGCAATCGAAACCTAAGATAGTCGTCTCTTTCTAGCATTTGTTACTTCTGGGTATGTGCAATTAATTAAGTAACCAGATACGTTAGAAACAGCAGGGTGCTGTTATAACAGTATAGCTAATCATAGCATGGTCTTTTGTGAAGATGCAACAGCGGATCGGAGGAAGTTGCTTTTCAGGTAATTTGAGGAAAATGATGGGAGGATTGGGAAATCACCCTGGTTTTGCCGAAGAGACAGTTCAAAGTCAAGCTTGGTGGGGATGGTTAACCTTAGCCCAAATGACGAATGCTTTTTCAGTCTTAGTCACCAGAGTATGGGGAAATCGATCCTTTAACCTTGCCAGGATTTCGAGAATCCCCTGGTGAGTTGATTCCATTCTCAAAAAGCTGTAGTACTCATCATCAACTTGAATTGTCAAGAGACGTTGTTTTAAATGGGGCAACTCAAGCCGACAGGTTTGGTACTCAGAGCGGGATGTAAGGATTTTAATGTTAGCAGTGCGATAGCTTGCGCTGCTGCAAAGCAGTTCGCGCACAACAGTATCAGGTTGAGATTCTTGCTCTGAGTACAGTTTGCCACCATTAAGATGAGTCAAGGAAGCATCAACGATCCCGCCATCTGAATCAAGCTCAACCAAATTGCGATCGTCAGTCACCAAATCTATCGATGATGGCAACTCATCTGGAGATGAAACAGAAGTTAATGTCACCCCATCTGGGATAGTCATTTCCGGATTTAGCCATAATTCATCCCCTGCCATCTTCATCTCTACCGATTCAAGAATGTTATGTTCAGGAGGGATAGATTGACTGTGAAAAGGATCGTCAAGAGAAGAAAGAGCGATCGCAGAAACTTCCGGGCGATATTCTGGTAATTCCAGTCCTTCTGGGGGTATTTCTGAACTCAACTCCTGTGGTTTTTGATTTGAAGAATCTTGTTCTTTTTCCGCAAGAGCTGATTCCTGCCATTGATACCATCGACGATAAACCTCAACAGCAGCCATACCACCTCCCACACTAATCACAATCGCAAATCCGATATAGGGAATCGCGATGTCCTTATGTTCGCCATCAAATATAGGAGGAATTTCCACAGGTGGGATATCGAGACCCCCAACTGAAGGTACTTCCAGAATAACTGGTTCAGATTTGATTAAAGCCAAGGGCACAGTCAAAACAGAAAATACAGCACCAGCCACAAATACAGCCGGGAGTAAAACATTACTGAGGGCAGAATTGCTCATAAAAACCTCATCGGCAGTAAGCAAAAGACTTTATACTACTTCATCGTAAAAAGATCGGGGGCAGAAAAAAGCGGTTTGTTTCCCAGCCACCGTCAGAAATCAAGGCATCCGGATTGGGAATTGTCCGAGTTGTATCAAGTAGTTGCAGTCTTCTTTACACTCAACCATCCCAAGAGAAGACACTTGCTCTGGACAAAGCATATCGTAACCGGACTCCCAAAACCCCCCGATGAAAAATCAAAAAACAAATCTACCCAATCATCATTTCCCATCCCAACCACAGCCAAAACACCGTCAAGACTGGGTAGTATGGGTGTTAATGATATCAACTGCGATCGCCCCCATCAGACTCC